>DYMX01000046.1 GCA_020721345.1 Sulfurovum sp. | reverse complement strand
ACCAAGTGACCAAGGGATAGAAGGTGGATTTACACAGTTTATTTTACACTCTCTCTAAAAAGTGCTTTTTCATTTACCTTGCCATCTTTTTTGAGATATCTTTTTTCTAATTCATAACTCATTATCATCCCCCCATTATCTATTTTTAATAATTTTTGTAGAGTTATCTACATCTTTGTCTAATTTCACTTTTACGAGTGCATATTCCCCAATCTCTTCATCATTAATAAAATCAACAACATCACCATTTTGATTTTGATTATCTAGTTCTTCACTTTCATTTTTCCATTCAAATTCAACATTTGCTAATCTTTTCTCTATTGAAATTAAAACAGGCATATATATTTTACAATCTCGTTTTTCATTGAGTGCTTTCGCGATTTGATCTATATTTATTCTGATTTTTCGTATCTCTTTCTCTAATTCTGAATGCTCTGATTTTTGATAAACTTGTGTCAATTCTGTTTCATTGAGTCGATTGCGAATTAACTTCGATAATGACATTTTGTATATGTTTGCTAAGTTTTTGTAGTGTTTAAACTCTTGTTCGCTAACTTTCATTGTAATCATTTTTGTTTTTGTTATTTCTCGTTTTTTACGCTTCATATTTATTCCTATGCGGATCAAGTTTTTACTTTTTAGTGAGTTGTGAAAGTTTTTCATTGTGCAAAAAAACATAACTCACAAGACAAACGAAGTGCGTCCAGTTTCTCGATTTTGTTCTGCTTTGATTTAGCAGTAGCAAAGAGAGAACACACACTGCGTGTGTGGATTGCCACCAATCACCCTTTTTTTCATGGGTGGGGGTAGGTGGTGGTAAGGGGGGGGGTTCAAAAGGGGTGTGCTTGCACCCACTTTGCAAGTGTCCACAAGGATAGACGTCGTAGAAGTATATACTTGGGGTAAACTTGCTTATGCTTATACTATGCATTTTCATTTTCGCTCCATTAACCAAAAATTTTTTGATTTGATATGGTGGCTAGTTTTGTTCTTTGATGTTTTAAATTACTTAAAATCTTATTGTGCAATCTGTCTTCACCGGAAGATGATTTTTGAAGCCTCACGCACATACTAAAAGAGCCAATTTCCTCAAGTGCTTTTATTTCATATTCTTTGAAAAGCGGAACTCTTTCGCCTTCTTCCAAACATGTGATATTTGAAAAAGAAACATCACTAAACTCATCAACCAAACTACTTGCTGCCTTTACTTTTTCACAAAGTGTTTTGATCCATTCAATAGCAAAGTCATTGCAGTATTTTTTTAGTTTATATTTCTTTGTTAAAGTGAGAAATTTTTGAAAACCAGTCATAAACTCAACATCTAGATTGTTAAAATTGTCTCTCAAAAAATATATATAATCCACAGTATCTTCAATGTGTGATAACTCATTGATTATGTCAAGCACTATAAAGTTACTATTTGTTTTTATATTAAGTAGTTCAGCTATGTAATTCACTTGACTTTCTATAATATTTTCAATCTTTTTATTCATAAAACTTCTCCTTCAATATAATTTTTTTCTTGCACAAATCCTTTATCGTCCAAAAAATTTCCTATGTTATATTCTTCAAAAACACTCTTGATAGTCATGTTTGTTTTATCTTTATAGTTTATCTTTGATGCCCCTTTGTAATTTCTTAAAGGAAATACAGATTTCCAACCATTGATGATTGCTTCGTTTACAAGTTCGCTAGGATTATCTTTTTCGGAAAGTCTTTCAAGTTTATCTATGAATACATCAAGTGCTTTTTGGTTCATGGGAGCTTTTATCTCTATGCGGTGTTCTATAAATTTTTCAATTACATCAATAGGAATTGAAGTTTCTTTTATTTGTAGATTATTTTTAGCAAAAGAAGATGTAAAAGAGAGGGGAGTATTCTCTGCAGTAGTCTTTATTGTATTCTCTGCAGTAGTCTCAAAAGATATATCATTAATAGTTTTGTGGATTTCACTAGACTGGTCTTGTGAAGTTAGATTATTAAGCTGTGTGGATTTCACTATTGTATTTTCGTGAATTTCACCAAACTTGTTTTGTGAAGATTCAATCATTGTTGCTTTATATTTTTCCCAGTCAATTTTATAAAATGTTTTTGCCGGTATACCTTCTTTTGTAACTTCAACAAAGGATAAATTTTTGATCACCTTTTTTGCACTTCTTAATTCATTGTCAGTGAGAGAGGTTTCTTCTTTTATCTCCATATCAGTTTTGTATATTTTTTGTTTCTTTGAAAACCAGTACATTAGCTGTGATAAAAGTATTCCGGCTGTTGTTGAGCCTGTGATGTTTCTATATATTGGATAGTAAACGATTGGTCGTTGATTGAGTTGTTGAAGTAGAATTTTCATCTTCTACCTCCTTTTAGTGAGATGGAAGATGAACATATGTTTATCTTGTGTATGCTTTTAGAATTATAAAACATAGATAAAATAAATTGTGTCATTTTTGTGTCAAAAATTGTGTCAAAAACTTGTCGATTGTGACAAAATGAGCTAAAAAATTGTGAGATAAAATTGTCAGAAAAAGTAGCGTAAGTGCCGAAAAATAGGGATTTATAAGTGGTAGCAAGAGGGGAACTCGAATCCCCGACCTCCGGCTTATGAGACCAGCGCTCTAACCAGCTGAGCTACCTTGCCACTTATCTTAAATATTTTAAGAGACAAAATTTTATCTAAAGTTTCCTAAAAAGTCAATACATAAAGTTCTTTTTTGGTATAAACTTTACATAAATTTCACTATTTGTATTAAAGTTTAGTCAAAGTAACTAAATATTATTGCATTATTTGACTAATACAATCTTGACTTTTATATATAAAAACATTATAATATGCCTTGTAAAAGTTATACTATTTTTAAAAGGAGCTATAATGGGTTTTAAACCGTTAGCAAACAGAGTTTTAGTTGAAAGACAAGAAGAGACAAATACAACAGCAAGTGGTATCATTATACCCGATAATGCAAAAGAGAAACCGCTTCAAGGCAAAATAAAAGCAGTAGGTCCAGATGCAGATGGTATCAAAGAGGGCGATATGGTAGTTTTCGCAAAATATAGCGGGACGGAAATAACGATAGATAACATAGAGTATCTGATACTTGCAAGTGACGATATTTTAGGAATATTAGTATAAAGAGCGGTTATCCGCGAGAGCTATCGCGTTGAAGACCTAGTTTTGAGCTTTGCTCAAAAATTGAGAATTAATTAAATAAAAGGAGAGAATATATGGCAAAAGATATTATTTTTTCAGACAATGCAAGAAATGGATTGTATGAAGGCGTTAAAAAACTAGCTGATGCAGTTAAAGTAACAATGGGACCAAGAGGTAGAAATGTTCTTATTCAAAAAAGCTACGGCGCTCCAATCATTACAAAAGACGGCGTAAGCGTAGCTAGAGAAATTGAAATTAGTGATAGTTTGGAAAATATGGGTGCATCATTGGTTAGAGAAGTTGCAAGCAAAACAGCAGATCAAGCAGGAGACGGAACTACAACGGCTACAATACTAGCTCACTCTATCTTTAAAGAAGGTCTTAGAAATATCACGGCAGGCGCAAACCCGATCGAAGTAAAAAGAGGAATGGACAAAGCAAGTGCAGCTATTATTGATGAGCTAAAAAAGATCTCAAAAGATGTTAAAGACAAAAAAGAGATAGCTCAAGTTGCTACAATTTCAGCAAACTCTGACGAGAGTATCGGAAACCTTATAGCCGAAGCAATGGAAAAAGTCGGCAAAGACGGCGTTATAACTGTTGAAGAGGCAAAGGGTATCAATGATGACCTTGAAGTTGTTGAAGGTATGCAGTTTGATAGAGGATATCTTTCTCCATATTTTGTCACAAATTCAGAAAAAATGACTTGTGAGCTAGAGCATCCAATGTTTTTGGTAACTGATGCTAAGATCGCATCACTTAAAGATCTGATCCCAGTTCTTGAGCAAATTCAAAAAACTGGAAAGCCATTGCTTATCATCTCAGATGATGTAGAGGGTGAAGCTCTTGCAACTTTGGTTTTAAATAGACTAAAAGGTGTTCTAAATATTTCTGCCGTAAAAGCCCCTGGTTTTGGCGATAGAAAAAAAGAGATGTTAAAAGACATAGCGATCCTAACTGGCGCGACATTAATAACAGAAGAGCTTGGACTAAGCCTAGACAAAGCAACTCTAGCTGACCTTGGACAGGCTGGCAGAGTAGTAATAGACAAAGACAATACCGTAATCGTTGACGGTAAAGGTAGCGGCGAAGCTGTAAAAGCTAGAGTTGGAGAGATAAAATCTCAAATAGAAAAAACAACAAGCGAATACGATAAAGAAAAACTTCAAGAAAGACTAGCGAAACTAAGTGGCGGCGTAGCGGTCATTAAAGTTGGAGCGGCTACTGAGACAGAGATGAAAGAGAAAAAAGACAGAGTTGATGATGCATTGAGCGCAACCAAAGCGGCAGTTGAGGAAGGTATCGTGATCGGTGGCGGAGTAGCGCTTATCAAAGCAGCAAGCAGAGTTAAACTTGAACTTAGCGGAGATGAGAAAGTAGGAAGCGACATTATCCTAAGAGCCATACAAGCTCCACTTAAACAGATCTCAATAAATGCAGGTTTTGATGCAGGCATTGTTGCAGATAAAGTTCTAAATAACGATAATGCAAATTTTGGTTTCAATGCAGCAACAGGTGAATATGTAGATATGTTTGAAGCAGGTATCATAGATCCGTTCAAAGTTGAAAGGGTTGCTCTTCAAAATGCTACAAGCGTTGCCAGCTTGCTTCTTACTACAGAAGCTACGATCTTTGAGATAAAAGAGAATAAACCGGCTGCTCCTGCAATGCCAGATATGGGCGGCATGTATTAATTTTATTATAAATACCAAACAAGCCCCCGCTCGGGGGATTTTTTCACACAAATAATTATCACAATATAAAACAATATTATCTCTTCTAAAAGGCATCATAACATACGCAAATAGAAAATTATGTGAAATTTCAGGCTATACAAAAGATGAATTAGTAGGTAAAAATCACAACATTATAAGACATCCACATATGCCTCGCGTTGCATTTAAGGAGTTGTGGGGTTCGCTTCATTTTGGAAATGAATGGAAAGGGATAGTGAAAAATTTAAGAAAGGATGGTAGGTATTATTGGGTATATAGCCATATCGTACCAATTGTTGAAGATAAAATCCTTATCGGGAGCGTAAATCTAACTGTGTAAGTTCTAAAAAGTAGATTTATTTGATA
>DYMX01000045.1 GCA_020721345.1 Sulfurovum sp. | reverse complement strand
CAAAGTAAAAGGTGTCTTGCATATCGCGTGCCGGATGATGTTTAGGCAGGTTCAATGCTTCAAAATTATGAAAATCATCTTCAACCATAGGTCCTTTTTCTACAGAAAAGTTTAACGCTACAAAATACTCTATGATCTTATCCATAGTCTCAGCTACTGGATGCAGTGCACCCTTATTTGAAACACCGCCATATAGGCTCATATCTATACTTTCACTTTGAAGCTTGGTTTCCAAAAGTGATTTTTTTAAACTTGCATAATGATCGTCAAAACTTGTTTGGAGTCTCTCTTTTGCCGTATTTAACCCTTGAGCAAAATCTTTTTTTTCTTCCGGACTCAAAGTAGCCAATTTTGCAAACTCTTTTACAAGAACTCCCTTTTTTCCAAATATATCAATTCTTATCTTTTCTATCTCTTCAATACTGCTGCATGAGAGTATATTTTTTTCTAATATATCTAAATCTTTCATCTATATCCTAATTTAATTCTTATGGCTAAACTAAAAAGATTGTAGCAAAATGTTACTGATAAAATGATTTTAAAGCATATATTTGTGATATAATAATTATAGAAAAACCTAATCAGGAGATAGAGATATGTGTATATTTTGTAAAATCGTAAATGGAGATATTCCTAGCAACAGCGTACATGAAAATGAGGATTTTTTAGCGTTTCACGACCTGCATCCAAAGGCTCCGATACATATCATCATCATACCGAAAAAGCATTTTGCATCTTTCGATGATGTAAGTCCTGAAACGATGGCAGGGATGACGACTTTTATGCAAGAGGTTGCTAAAAAAACAGGCGTAAATGAGACTGGATATAGACTGGTTACAAATATTGGCAAAGACGGCGGACAAGAGATCTATCATCTTCATTTCCATCTGCTAGGAGGAGGAAAACTTCTTTGGGATCATCATCACGAAAATACGCATAAGAGTATCTGATATAATTTATACATTGAAACCTAAAGGGATTTCAATGTATTTAATGTCAAATCTTTAGAGCTATACACACCTTCTGTCTCTTGTAAATATTTATTAGAAATATAAATTTCATCTGAAATAAATAGAAATATATTGTGATTTCGAATAGCTTTAACTTTTTCTTCTGTTAAATCTATCCCTAATGTTATCTCTATCATAACATCGATTTTTGTCATTTGAGCAGTTTTTATGAACTGTTTATAACGCTCTCTTAGCGTTCTTTTAGCTCCAATTCCAAAAGTTCTGCCATCAAGCTCAAAAAAGAAATCAAACTCTGTTGAACTGTCATCTTTATCATGCGTTTTTGCTATTTTATCTTCATCAATCCCGATTGTTCTAAGAACAGATAAAATTCTATCTTCATAATTTGAACCGCTATCGCTAATGATGGACTGATTTATACTTTCGCTAAACATAAGCATAAAAATTTGATTTGGCTCTACCCCAATCTTTTTTAATTTAATCGCTTCTTTTGAGAGTTCTTTTAAAAACTCTGTCGCATCGCTTGAAATAAACGCCGTATCGCTACTTTCCAATTTGTCAAAAAATATCAAAGAGAGTAATGCTCCGCTTACTCTTGTCGAATATGGACTAAAAAGAGTTATTTTGTCATAAGCAAGAGAAAGTGGATTGAGCGTAGGCAGCTTTGAAGTATCAAGCAAATCTCTGGTTTTAGCCTCTTGAAGCAAGAGTGGCTTTATTGCAATTAATTTAAGTCCAAAAATAAAAAGCTCACTATCCAAATCTGTTTCAAACAAATCTAAAATATCTGTCAAAAAGTCTTTCTCTTTAAAACCTGTTTTAGATATTCCATATAAATTATCCATATTACCAAGCAAAGCATTCTTGAAATGTACTCCCTTGTATAAAGAGTAAATTTCTATTATTTTTTTTATATCCTTGTCCCTTAAACCAGCTTTTAAAAGATACTTCAAAATAAAATAAAATTTTAAATTTATATCAAATATTTTTTATCTATTTTTATTTTTTCAACACCCATTAAAATACCCTTTTTATTTGTAGCATAATATTTCTTGAAATAGATTCTATAACAGGAACTGAAACACTATTACCAAATTGTTTATATGCTTGAACATCACTAACAACTATTTTAAAATTATTTGGAAAGCCCTGCAATTTTCCTGCCTCTCTTGGCGCCAATTTTCTTGGATTTTTGTTTTGTTGTTCTATTAAAATTTCTGAGCCATCTTTGTAATATCTAGCACTTATAGTACTTGTATAGCTAGAATCTCCATTAAATATGGAGTATCCAAAGCCATTTCCTTTTTCTTTATGTTCTACTTTTCTTCGTTGATGTCCAGCCCAAAGTCTATCGGAAATAGTATATTTTTCATCAACTTTTTTTTCTAATATATCTTTTACTTTTACATCTTTATCTATCTCACTACTAAATACAAACTCTATATTTTCACCAAATGCTTTACTAAATCCTAGTCTAATGCCGCCAATACCGGCAAATAAATCTATGGCTCTAAGTTTATTTGAATTTAGTGTGGTATTTTCATTCATCTTAATTGTCATATCTAATTGCCTATATTTTATTGTCATTGATTATATCCTATTTGAGATACAACCATTATAAAAAAAATATTTTGACACATAATTATTATATGTCAAAATGTCATATTTTTAAATTTTTCATCCACTCTCTCATCAACTCTATCTGCTCAAGAGCTCTAACAGTTGCTGTTCCGCCTTTGCTCGTTCTCGCGTTCATGGAAGCATTGTTATCCAGAATATCAAGTACATCTATGCCAATGTGAGGCTCTATGCTTTGAAGCTGCTCCAAACTTAGTTCAGATATATCCACGCCTTGCTCTTCGGCAAGATTTACCACATTTCCTACTATATGGTACGCATCACGAAATGGCATACCGATCTTTTTAACCAGATAATCAGCCAGATCGGTAGCGCTTAAGTGTCCTATCATGCAGGCTCTGTTCATATTCTCTTCATTTACCTTTAGTAGCGCCATCATCTCATTTAACACTTTAAGAGAAAGCGTAGCCGTTTTTACACTGTCAAAAACACCCTCTTTGTCCTCTTGCATATCTTTATTATATGCCAAAGGCAAGCCCTTCATGACTGTCAAAAGCCCTACCAAGTTGCCGTTAACTCTTCCTGTTTTACCTCTTAAAAGTTCCGGAATATCCGGATTTTTCTTTTGAGGCATGATGGAACTTCCCGTGGCATGCCTGTCATCGAGAGTTATCCATCTAAACTCACTGCTTGACCATAGTATAAGCTCTTCACTAAGGCGGCTTATGTGCATCATCATGGTTGAGATATTAAATAATACCTCAAGAGCAAAATCCCTATCACTTACCGTATCAAGACAATTAAGTGTAGGCTCACGAAACCCTAGCTTTGAAGCGGTAATATCTCTATCTATCGGGTGAGGAGTTCCAGCCAGCGCCGCGCACCCTATCGGAGAGTAATTGTTTCTATCGTAAGAGCTCATAAATCTCTCATGATCTCTTTTGAACATGACTGCATAAGCCATCATATGATATGCAAAATTGATAGGCTGAGCGTGTTGCAAGTGTGTCATTCCAGGCAGTAATGTGGCAGTATGCTTTGAGGCAAGTTCTAAAAGTGTTTCTATATTTTCATGCAAAAGTTTGGCTAAGATTAGAGTGTTTTTTTGCACATACAATCTAAAATCAAGCGCGACTTGATCATTTCTACTTCTAGCCGTATGAAGTCTTTTTCCGGCATCGCCTATTTTAGTTGTCAAGTATCCCTCTATAGCCATATGGATATCTTCATCGTCTCTATCTAGGCTAAATGTTCCGTTTTCAATCTCGCCAAGTATCTCTTTTAATCCTTTTTCTATCAGACTAAAGTCGTCTTTTGAAATAATACCTTGGCGGGAGAGCATAAATGCATGCGCAAGAGAGCCTTGTATATCCTCTCTATAAAGCAATTTATCAAATGGGAGTGAATTGTTAAGCTCTTTTAAAAGCTCACTACTTGCCTCACTAATTCTAGCGGATGCGATTTTTTTTGACATATCTTTTACCTAAAAATAAATTTTATATAGTATTTTATCCAATACTCCTTTTATAGTTGATTTAAGTTGATTTCTTTGTATATCTATCATAAATTTTGACAAAATAAATTCAAATTTGGCTATAATTAAAATATATATAATATCATCCAAAACAAAGGATTAAAAAATGAAATTTGCAAAGATCTTGGTTGCACTTGTTTTTATTTATAGTTTTTCTGAAGGAAACGAGAATGTAACAAAAACAAACAATAAAGAAAACAACACTACATGCGAAACATGCAAGGGCAATATCAAAGCGCCTGAAAATAACGGCAACTTGACAAATATAGAAAAAGAATTCGGCGATACTAACGAAACATTTACCTATGATCCTTTTGAAAAATATAATAGGGTCGTGACGAATTTCAACGACAAGCTTTATATCCACATTATGGATCCAATAGCTAGAGGCTATTCAAAGACGGTACCTGAAGGCGGCAGGATAGCTATGGGGAATTTTATCAACAATTTATATTTTCCGGTGAGATTTACCAATAATCTTTTACAGTTCAAGATCAACAATGCAGCAAAAGAAACAGGAAGATTTATAGTAAACAGCACGATCGGGGTCGGCGGTTTTTTTGATATAGCAAAGAGGGATTTTAATTGGGAAGAATCAGACGAGGATTTAGGACAAACACTTGGATTTTACGGAATTGGAGCAGGTCCTCATATAGTTTGGCCTATTTTAGGTCAATCAAATCTTAGAGATACTATAGGCATAATCGGTGACAGTTATGTCAATGCGCTATCAAATACAAAAGAATACGGCATAAAGTATAAAATACCACAAACCAGACTTCAAGAAGCAGGCATATATGGCTATGAAAAAATTAATAAAACATCTCTGCATCTTGGAGAATACGAATCACTCAAAAAAGACGCGATAGACTTTTATCCTTTCTTAAGAGATGCATATTCACAACAAAGAACGCAACAGATCAAAGAGTAAAAATGAAAATTAAAAATATTATAAGGTCAATCGTTCTAATTTCACTATTGGGTATGCCTGCATTTGCATTTAAGCAGAGCGAAATAGAAAGCGGCATGAAAAATAAAATAGACAAAGTCCTTGTTATACTAAAGAAGAAAGAAGTAAGTGCAAAAAAAGGTGGAGAGATAATAACCATAATGGATCCAGTATTTGATTATAGTCTAATGTCAAAAATCACACTTGGAAGCAAAACATGGTCTTCTATAACCCAAGATCAACAAAATGAATTTATGAGGCTTTTTATAAAAAAACTCAAACAGTCATATGTCGATAAGCTTGATCTATATCACAATCAGATAGTTATATATAAAGGTGTAAATCCATATCAAAACGGAAGACTGCAGCTCCAAACAGAATTATCAGGCAAAGGCGAAACATATAAAATAAATTACAACTTTTATAGCAACAATGGAAATTGGCTAATATATGACGTTGTGCTTGACGGAGTCAGTATCGTGCAGACATATCGCCAGCAATTTGCCGGTATTCTGAAAGAAAAAACATTTGATCAGCTATTATCTCAGCTAAAAGAAAAAAAATAATAATTTCATTAGCAAAATAGTTATAAAATATTTGTCAAAAAAAGGATTCCCAACGAATACGACACAAGAATTAAAGGAGAGTGTAAAATAAACTGTGTAAATCCACCTTCTATCCCTTGGTCACTTGGTAT
>DYMX01000044.1 GCA_020721345.1 Sulfurovum sp. | reverse complement strand
AAAAATTAGCTGATTTATATATAGAAAAAAATAGAAAAGTAGTCTCTTTTTGGACAATGGGTATGAATCAACATGTTCGCGGAACTTGGGTAAATACACTTTCGTATAATGTTCATTTCTTACTAAACAAACAAGCCAAACCAGGTAATGGAGCATTTTCGCTTACTGGTCAGCCAAGCGCATGTGGAACAGCTAGAGAAGTTGGTACATTTACGCATAGACTTCCTGCAGATATGATGATTAACAATCCAAAACATAGAGAGATTACAGAAAATGTATGGAAAATACCAGTTGAAACAATCAACCCTATTGGTGTTCAGCATATTATGAAAATCCATAGAGATATCGAAGATGGGCTTATTAAATTTGCATGGGTAAATGTCTGTAACCCATACCAAGATTCCGCGAACGCAACTCACTGGATAAAAGCAGCTAGAGAGATGGATAACTTTATAGTTACATCTGATGGATACCCTGGAATTAGCGCTAGAGTGAGTGATTTGGTTTTACCAAGCGCTATGATTTATGAAAAATGGGGCGGATACGGTAATGCTGAAAGAAGAACTCAGCTATGGAGACAACAAGTACTGCCAGTTGGTGATGCTATGAGTGATACATGGCAGTGGGTTGAGCTTTCAAAAAGATTTACGGTCAAAGATCTATGGGGTGAATACAAACCTTCAGGACCAAGAAAAGAAGTATTGCCAAGCGTTATAGACAAAGCAAAAGCTATGGGCTATAATGAAAATACAACAATGTATGAAATTCTTTTTGCAAATGCAAGAGCTAAATCATACAAACTTGATCAAAATGATCCAGTGCAAAAAGGATATGATAACACTGAATGTATAGGCGATTCAAGAAAAACTTTAGGATCAGACGGAAAACCTTGGAGTGGTTATGGATTTTTCTTACATAAATATCTCTTTGAAGAATATGCAAGCTTTGGTAGAGGTCATGGACATGATTTAGCACCATTTGATGTGTATCATCAGGTTAGAGGACTTAAATGGCCGGTGGTTGATGGTAAAGAGACGCAGTGGAGATTTAATGCGGCATATGATCCTTATGCAAAAAAAGAGAATAATGGTGAATTTGCATTTTATGGGAAAATAGCTAAAGCGTTAAAACAAGGTGATTTAAAGGGCATTACTGATGCGAAAGATGTCAAACCAAAACCGCTTGCAAATAAAGCCAAAATATTTGCAAGACCATATATGGATCCACCTGAAATGCCGGATAAAGAGTATCCGGTTTGGCTTTGTACCGGCAGAGTTTTGGAGCATTGGCATAGTGGAACTATGACCATGAGGGTTCCTGAACTTTATCGCGCCGTTCCCGAAGCAGTTTGTTATATGCATCCAAAAGATACAGAAGCATATGGGCTAAAACAGGGTGAACTGTGTTGGGTTGAAAGCAGAAGAGGCAAAGTAAAAGCGAGAGTTGATACAAGAGGTAGAAATAGACCAAGTAGGGGTCTAGTGTTTGTGCCATGGTTTGATGAAAAAGTATTTATCAATAAAGTTTGTTTGGATGCTACTTGTCCACAATCTAAACAAACAGATTATAAAAAATGTGCAGTGAAAATATATAAGGCTTGATTATGAATTGGCAAAATGATGACAGAAGAAAATTTATTATATCTTCTGTTCAGAGTGTTGGATTAGTTGCTACTGGAGGTGCTTTGCTTGGTGGATATGTAACAAAAGCAAAATCATCACCGTTGGTTCTTAGACCACCTGCTGCTATAAATGAAGAGGATTTCCTAACCGCTTGTGTTAAATGCGGATTGTGTGCTGAGGCATGTAAAAATCGAGATTCAAACATTGATAGAAGTAGTGGTAAACATAAAGAGGCTACGCTTAAGATTGCAACAGCAGGTGATGAAAGACTTATTGGTACGCCATACTTCCTTCCACTTGAGATTCCATGTTTTATGTGTCCAGATATTCCATGTGTGCCTGTTTGCCCTTCTGGGGCTTTGGATATCAAATCTGTTTTGAACAAGAAAAAAGAGTTAGATATCAATCAAGCAAAAATGGGATTGGCGGTAGTAGATAGAGAATCTTGCATTGCATATTGGGGAATACAGTGTGATGCTTGTTATAGAGCATGTCCTCTTTTGGATAAAGCTATAACACTAGAGTATCAAAAAAACGAGAGAACGGGCAAACATGCATATCTATTGCCAATCGTTCATAGTGATGCTTGTACTGGATGTGGGCTTTGTGAGCAAGCGTGCGTAACTGAGAAGCCAGCTATATTTGTACTGCCTCTGGATATTGCAAAAGGTAGAGTTGGAGATCATTATGTAAAAGGTTGGGATGCAAAAGATCAAAATAGGGTAAAAGATGCCCAAATACTTGAATCAAAAACAGGTATCAATAAAGAATCGGCATTGGATTATCTTAATTCAAAGGATGAATTTTGAAAAATAGTAAATATTTAATCCTAAGAAGAGTTACGCAGGTGTTGATAATGTTCTTATATTTTGCAGCTAATGCTTATGGCTGGAAGATAATAGAAGGTACTTTTGGTGCATCTGTTTTATTTGGGAAAATTCCATTGGCTGATCCTTATAATATTGTACAGATATTAGCTACTGGATTTGTGGTTGGTGTTGATGTGTTGATTGGTGGTTTAATTATAATCGCCTTTTATGCCTTAATAGGTGGTAGAGTTTTTTGTAGTTGGGTTTGCCCTGTGAATATTGTCACAGATTTGGCAAATTATCTAAGAAGAAAGTTAAACTTGGATAGTTTGGAAACCAACTACAGATTTATTAAGAGAAATACTAGGTATTGGATAGCTGGTATCATTATTCTTGTCTCTGCTTTGACAGGAGTGGCGGCTTTTGAAGTATTTAGTCCTATTACTATTATGCAAAGAGGTATTATCTTTGGATTTGGCATAGGAGCTGCAGTGCTTTTGGCAATATTTTTGTTTGATCTGTTTGGTGTGAAAAATGGATGGTGTGGACATCTATGTCCTTTGGGTGCAACATATAGCTTGATAGGTAGCTTTGGGTTTATTCGTGTTTTACATAATCATGAAAACTGTACTAATTGTATGAAATGTAAGATTGTTTGTCCTGAAAATCAAGTATTGCATATGATTAATAAAGAAAGCACAAGCGTAACAAGTGGTGAGTGTACAAACTGTGGTAGATGTATAGATGTGTGCGATGATAATGCACTAAAATTTGAGTTGAGAAGATTTATTAAAAAGGATTAGAAGATGAGAAGAAAATTTTTGGCATTAGCCATAGTTATTACAATATTTGGAGTCGGTTGCAGTAAGACTGACGGTGATGGTAACGCTTCAGGCGTAACTACAATAAATGAAAATGATCTTGGTCTAAGAAAAGGCGATATATTTACGGAAGATGAAGTGTCAGGAGTAGAAGCCAAATACAGCTCAGCTGCTCCTGGGACATCTAGCAGGCTTGATAGATCTTTTACAAATGCGCCGCCGATGATACCGCATGAAATTCAAGATATGTTACCGATAACGATTAAGAATAATCAATGCATAAGTTGTCACAGCAGAGAAAGCGCAAAAGAGATGAAAGCATCTATGCCAAATCTTACGCCTATCCCAGATACTCACTATATGGATCTAAGATCTAAAGATCAAAAAGATTTGGGGCATTTGGCAGGCGCTAGATTTAACTGCGTTCAGTGTCATGCGCCTCAGGCAGATGTTAAACCTTTGGTTGAAAATAATTTTGCACCTGATTTTCAAGATGGAAGCGAAAAACATGGGTCTAATCTTAAAGATACAATAAATGTAGGAAAAGATACACTTAAAAAATAATGAACAGAAATAGAAGAGGGTTTTTTGCTAAAATTTTACAACAGAAGCATAATGATAGAAATATTGCTATGCTTCCCTATGCAGAAAATATAGAAATATTTGAGCAAAATTGCATAAAATGCGAAACAAAAGATTGTGTTAGCATGTGTGATGAAAATATTATTTTTTTGGATAAAAACGGTATTCCATTGATTGATTTAAATAAATCAGGATGTACATTTTGTGATAAATGTTTGCTATCTTGTAATAAAGATTTTTTAGATAGTAATTTAAAATCAATATTTGCAGACATTGTGTTGGATACAAACAGTTGCTTATCACACAATCAAACAATGTGTTTTAGCTGCAAAGATATCTGCACAGCTAATGCTATTAAATTCAATGGTTTGTTCAATCCGACTATAGAAGAAAGTATTTGTACTAAATGCGGTTTTTGTATAAAGGTATGTCCCGTGGCATCTATCGAAATTAGGAGTAAATGGTGAGATATTTTTTATTTATAATTCTTATTTTTATTTATGGTTGTGATGATAAAAAAAGTTATAAAATAGCATCTGACAATAACAATTCGTTACTAAAGAGTGTAAATGATAAGTACAAAAATACTTTTTCAATTCAAATTCAAGACTTAAAATTTGAATCTATTGCGCCTGCAAAAGAGATTCAAGCATCAGGTGTTGTTAAAGATATGGTTTATCTAAACAATAAGTTATATGTTGCAACAGATAACGGCAGTATTGATATATTTAAAGATAATGTATTGATGGATAGAATACTGGTTCCATCGTATCAAGATAGTGTATATGACGAAAAAAAAGAATCTACAATTTTTTCATTTGATATTTTGGATGATAAAGCAATTATAGTTTGTTCCGATAAAACATCAAATAAGTCGCCTTATCTTTATCAAAACGGAAAATTTGAAAAATTCTCAATAAATGGTACAATTGTAAAAGCGCGATTTGTTGATAATGAAAAAGTTATTTTTGGATTACTTAGTAATGAAATTGTGCTTTATGATATCGGCAAAAAACATGAGATATACAGAACAAAGGTTAGTGAATCTACTTTTGCAGATATGCATCTTGATTTTAACAAAAGAAAACTAGTCATTGGCGTTGAATCCGGAATATTGTATATATTAGATGTTTTGAGTGGAGATATCATAGAGACTATTGATAACATCAATAAAGACAAAACATTTAGAGCAGATATAAGTGAAAATTTGATTTTTTCTGCAAATCAAGACGGAACCGCAAAAGTTATTGATATGAATAAAAAAACATATCAAGAATTTAATACTAATTTTTTAGTTTATAGCGGAGCAATTAGTCCAAAAGGTGATAAAATAATATTTTCTGTAAACGAGAATGGAGATTTTATATTTTTAGATATCTTAAAACCACAAGCGGATAGTTATTTGTTGGCTAATCAAAAGTCAACGCCAAATATATCTCTGTTTGTGGATAACAACACTATATATACATCAAGGGATGATGAAAATATATTAATGTGGAAAATACCAAAATAGGAGCAAGGAATGAATTTTTCAAGCATTGTAATTCAGGCAAGAAGTGAATACATAGATGGCATAATAGAGGAGATAAATAGCGGTGACTTTTGCGAATACTATCTTCACGACAAGCAAAAAGGTAAAATTATAGTAGTTGTAGAGGGCGAAAGCACCGATGATGAAATTCAAAGCGTAAAAAAGATAGAGCAGATACCCAATGTCGTTTCTGCCACTATGATGATGAGCTATAGCGAAGAGGAGCTCGACAAAGAAAGAGAGAAGCTGGGGATGGAAGATGATGTTCCTCAAATGCTTAATGACGATACAATAGAAGTTAAAGATATAGTTTACAATGGTGATTTAAAGAAAAAAATATTTTAATTCAAAAAATACAAGCCAGTTTAGATGGGTGCGTTAGAAATTCCGTGTCAATCTGATAAAATTATATCAAGGATTGACAATGGAA
>DYMX01000018.1 GCA_020721345.1 Sulfurovum sp. | reverse complement strand
TAAAGAATTAGCTGCTTAAATGAGGTGAAATTGCACTTATTGTTTGAATTGGCGTAGTAAATTTGAAAGTTTAAATCTTACAATATCTAAAATCAACTTTATGTGCAAAGTCAAATATATTTTTTTGTTTTTTTGATATAAATTCTTAAGAAAAAATATTAGTAATATAGTATAATAATAAAATGTTTTGAAATTCTAACAAGGAGAATAGGTGAGAAAGTTTAAGAGCTTGTTTATTGGCTTAGCGGTAGCGTTTGGTATGAACGGATGTTCTATAATCGAGCCTCATATACATAAAGAATATAAGGTTAAAACAAAATCAATTGAAAAAGATTTTCAATGTGCCGAAGAAAGCATAAATCTTATAAGCAAAGCACAGCCAAATTGGAAAACTAAAATTACCAAAAAGGATACTATCTCAAGAGTTTTTGAAACAGGCGATTATGATGAGTGGAACAGAATGTGGTTCCGTGTAAAAATAAAATTTTATGATGACTATATAAGAATTGATATTAAGGGTAGCGGATTATATTTAAAAGACCTTGGTGTAAAAAAAGCACTAAATGATTTTGCACCTTTACTTATAAAATGTTTAAATAAAGAGGATTAAATATGAATGAAGAAAGACATACTATAGAAGCTAGGTCATATAATATTCTTGGAGTGCCTGCTTCGCATAATTTTTGGGTATTATCGGATTCTATCTTTAGAGCTATAGGATAGAAATCAACGCTTGGCTTTTCATTAAGTTCAAATAGTTTAAATTTTGGAACTCTAAAACCGTTTGCTTTTAGCAACTGATATATTTCATGCTCTAACATCGTTTTTTCCTAACTATGCAGTTTGTATATTGTATCAAATAATAGAGCCTTTACTATATCCGAAAAAACAAAAAACCAAAATCTTTAGGTATTTTAAAATTTTACAAGATATAATAAATCAAAAATCAAAACAACCAAAAAGAGAAAAAATGGCAAAAGATCACTACTTTGACATAAGTGCAAAACTTGATATGATGGAGATGAAAAATGCTGTCGCACAAGCGCAAAAAGAGCTTGCTACCAGATTTGATTTCAAAGGGCTTGTGGCAGATATTGAGCTAAATGAAAAAGCAAAAACAGTAACGCTTAGCAGTTCAAGTGAACAAAAAATAGATGCACTAAAAGATATACTTATAAGCAAACTTATAAAAAGAGAAATATCCGGCAAATCTCTTCACGAGCTTAAGAGCGAAGGGATTAGCGGAGGCAATGTCAAATTTATCTATAGAATTATTGATTCTCTCGAGAGCGACGAGGCTAAAAAAATAGTCAAAGCCATAAAAGAGCTAAAACTAAAGGTAACTTCATCTATTCAAGGCGATGAAGTAAGAGTGAGCGGGGCGAAGATCGATGATCTTCAAAAAGTAATGGCTGAGGTACGAAAACTGGATCTCAACGCGCCGCTTGTATTTGGCAATTTCAGGTAATCAATATGCAACAAAATAATTCAGCAGAGATAGAAAGCGTTTGTACATATTGCGGTGTTGGATGCGATATAGTAGGAGTTGTTGAAAATAACGAAATACAAAAAATATATGCTCACAAAGACGGGGTTGTAAGCCAAGGAAAACTTTGCATCAAGGGTAAAAGCGGTTATGATTTTGTCCATTCTCCAAACAGGATAAATACACCACTAGTTAAAAAAGCTTTTTTAGAAAACAATGAACATATTTTAAAAGTTGTCAAAAATTCTCTTGTAGAACATGATGATAATTATTTTAGTTGTGATGTAGATACTGCAACAACAATTGCAGCCATGAAATTGAAAGAGGTCAAATCAAATTATGGCGGAAATAGCTTTTGTGCCATAGGAGGAGCTAGAACAAATTGTGAAAGCTCATATCTGCTTCAAAAATTCTGCCGAACTACTATGGAATCTCCCCATATAGACAATTGTGCGAGAGTCTGCCACTCCCCAAGTTTAAAAGGCATGAGAACAACTATAGGCGAAGGGGCTGCAACGAATCCATATAATGATATATATGAGACAGAATTTATGGTAGTCATCGGCTCAAATACCATCGAGGCTCATCCTATTATTGCCAACCGCATAGTAGATATGGCAAAAACGCACAACAATCTTGCAATCATTGAAGTCAGAGATACAAAACTCGCTAAGTTCGCCAAGCATAACTGCATCATACCTTTTGAAGCAAATCTAATGATACTAAATATGATGGCATATGTCATTATAGATGAAGAGCTTTATGATGAGAGTTTTTTAAAAAATAGAACAAAAGGTTTTGATGATTTTAAAGAAAAGATCTTAAATGATCCATATGCCAATCCTGAGTTCTGTAAGAACATAAAGGGGTATGAATATCTAGCAAAACAAATTCCAAATATTGCTAGGGAATACGCCGTAAAAAAATCAATGATATTTTGGGGACTTGGCATCACGGAACACATTGATGGCTCTTATGCCGTTATGGCGATAACCCATCTCGCTCTTATGGCCGGAAATGTAGGTAAAAATGGTGCTGGTCTCATGCCTCTTCGCGGACAGAATAATGTCCAAGGCGCTTGCGACATGGGATGCCTTCCGTACTTTGCGCCCGATTATCAAAAACCTGAAATTGACGGACTTATGACTCCCCAGCTTATAGATGAGATGATAAAAGGAAATATCAAAGCTATGATAAATGTGGGCGAGGATATAGCGCACATTCATCCAAACCAAAACAAGATAGAAAAAGCTTTAAATAATCTTGAATTTATAATGGTGCAAGAACTATTTATGACAGAAATTGCAAAAAAAGCAGATCTGGTCTTTGGTGTAAAAAGCGCTTATGAAAAAACCGGTGTTTATATAAATGCCATGAGAAGACTTCATCTCTCTCAACCACTCGTTCATTCAACACTACCGGATGATTGGGAGATCTTATCACAAATAGATCAAAAAATGGATGGCAATTTTAACTATCTTACAAGTGAAGATGTTTGGGATGAAGTAACTAAGGTAGCGCACAGAAGATTTAGCGGGGCAAAATATTATAGGCTAGCAAGACACAGAAAAAGAGGTATGCAGTGGCCAATTCATCATGAAGATACCCCCATACTTCATCTTTTGGATTTTAGGACAGATGATGGACTTGGGGAGTTTCATTATCACGGCTACAAACTTAGAGGCATGATAGAAGATATACTAGGAGGCGATTTTTACAATGATTCTCTTAGTGGATATTACCTAACAACTGGCAGAACATTGGTTCACTACAATAATGCCGCACAAACAAAAGAGAGTCCGAGACTTCAAGAGAGTTATAGCGAAGATATGCTCTTAGCGCCGCTTGAAGCTGAGGATTTATTTAGAAGCGATAAGGTGATACTTAAAACTATCCATGGGCAAACGAAACCTTTGAGCGTCAAATATACCGACAAAATTAGAGAAAAGACGCTATTTTGTACATTCCATCATGCCAAATCCAAAATAAATCACATTTTCAGCGATGAATGCGATGAGCTTATCATGACTGCTAAATTCAAATCGCTTAAAGTCAAGGTAATACCTCAATAATATGACAAATTGTCATATTATTTTCTTCTTTTTTTTATTTGTGTTATAAATTGTTATATTTTAATTTTGGGATATATCAATGACGAAGAACTCTACAAAGGGCATTGGCGATGAAAATGAAACTCTTGCTGTAAGGTTTCTTATTCAAAACGGTTACACTATAGTCGAGCGAAACTATTATGCAAGAAAGTTAGGTGAAATAGACATTATCGCTTCAAAAGACAAAGTTTTGCATTTCATTGAAGTAAAAAGCGCAAATGCCGATTTTGACCCTATATACAATATAACTCCAAGCAAAGTTAGAAAAGTTATCAACTCTGCATATTACTTTCTAAAAGAGAGGAAGCTCGGTATGGCATTTTGTATAGATGCGCTTATTATCAGAAAAAACAACATTGAATTTATTGAAAATATCACTTTATGATAACGATATTTTAAAAAAATTAGTTACAATTTAGTATTTGAAATAAAGGATTTTTATGCAACTTTTTTTGATCATAATCGTAATATGTGTAGTTTTCGGCATACTGATGTACAACTCTCTTATCGGTAAAAAAAACCAAGTAGACAATATATTTGCCAGTGTTGATACTATACTCAAAAAACGTTTTGACCTTATACCTAATCTTGTAGCTTCAGTTGAAAAATACATGGATCATGAAAAAGAGATATTGACAAAAGTCACACAGCTAAGAGCCCAAGCGATGCAAGGCGGTCTAAGCGACGAAGAAAAAATATCATTGGATGCTCAATTGACAAATGCTTTAAAATCTATCAATATAGCATTAGAAGCATATCCTGACCTCAAAGCAAATCAAAATGTGATTCATCTACAACAATCCTTAAATGAAATAGAAGAGCAGATCTCGGCCGCTAGAAGAGCATACAACCAGTCAGTAACGGATCTGCATAATGCAATAGAGATGTTTCCGACAAATATCATTGCAAATATAATGGGGCTTAAATACCGCACACTATTTACTATTAACACAAATGAGAGAGAAAATATCAATATCAACAATCTGTTTAATAACAAATGAAATCAACATCAGAACTTACTGATTTTTACTATAGTGAGTTATATCCTACTATTTTAGAACTTGAAAAGAAACGAAAAACGATTCTTTCCAAAATTAAAGTTCATGGCTTTGCCGGTTTGGTTATTTTTATAGTATTGGCGCTTATGATAATCAAAAACTTCGGTGCACACTCTTTATTTTTTATCTTAGTGATAATTACTATGGCTATTGTCAGCCTGTATTACAATTTTTTAACATCCGGATACAATAAAGAATTCAAAGAACTCATCATATCTCCTATCATAAATGCAATAAATCAAAATCTAGAGTATGATCAAGAATTTTTTGTTTCGCAATATATTTTTGAAAGATCTGATCTATTTACGCACTCAATAGATAAATACAGTGGCAACGACCATGTGCGAGGTGCTATAGATGGCGTTGATATAGAATTTTCAAATATACATGCCCAGTATAAAACTAGAGATTCTAAAGGCAGAGAACATTATCAAACACTCTTTCGTGGTATTTTCTTCATTGCCAAATTTAATAAAAATTTCAAATCCAAGATCATAGTTCTTCCGGATATTGCCCAAAGGACTTTAGGCAATCTTTTAGGTGGATGGCTTCAGGCAAATAATTTCTCTAGAGATAAAATGATCAAAATGGACAATCCTGAATTTGAAAAACAATTTGTAGTTTACGGCAGTGATCCCATAGAGACAAACTACATCCTAAGCCACTCTATCATGCAGAGAATTTTAGATTTTCAAAAAAAGATCTCTTATCCTATTTTTATCTCTTTTGTAAACAATTACATACATATTGCAGTCGATACCAAAAAAGATTTATTCGCGCCAAATATATTTAAATCTCTTCTTGATTTTAACCAAACTGCTGATTATATAAATTCGATTAGAAATGTTATTTTACTTGTGGAAGAGCTTAAATTAAATGAAAAATTATGGCGTAAGATTTAAAAATTACTTTTTAGGGTCGTATTATCGCTGTTTAAACTAATTAGATTATAATTGTAACAATTTTAAAGAAAGCCTGAATATGCAATTAACCAAAGAACAACTTGATGAGTTTGATAAAAACGGATTTTTGATCTTAGAGCAATTTGCGCCTCACTTAAAATGTGACGCTATATTGGAGATTGCAAAAGTGCATCTAAAATACCGCATAGAGCCGATAGAGACAGAGATCGGTTACGATAAAAAATCCAAAGATTATCGCACGCATGAATCCGACTACAACAGCATGACATATGAACTTGAAGCTCCTGTCAGAAGATTAAGACAAGTTTACGATAGAGATGTTGTATTTAAAGAGTGGATGGAAGATAAAAATATGAGACCTATTCTTGAGCAGATACTGCATGACAAGGTTGATATAACACTCGCGCACCACAACTCTATCATGACAAAAATGCCTCATGTGAGCACCCAAACAAAGTGGCATCAAGATAGAAGATATTGGAGATATACAGATAATAATCTGGTCAGCATTTGGCTCTCGCTTGGAGAAGAATATCAAGAAAATGGGGTATTGGAGTTTATTCCGGGCAGTCATAAAATGAGATTCGATAAATCACAATTTGATGAAAAAGAATATTTTAAAGAAGACTGTGAACCCAATGTAGAATTGATTAAAAACAAAGTTTCCAAAAAACTGTATAAAGGTGATGTAGTTATATTTCACTCTCTTTTGCTCCATCGCGCAAATAAAAACAATACCGATACTCCAAAAATTTCATTTGTGTACACGGTAAAAGGAAGTCAGACAAAGGCATTGCCAAATACAAGATCAGACAAATTTAGAGAAATTGCTTTAAAATAATTAAAACAATATGTAAAGATATTGACAAAATAAAAAAGATTAGGTAGAGTTGCACCTGTTTAGTAATGATATTTTAAACGAAAATATGTATACTTTATTTATAAAATAAAAAGGAAAAAATAATGGGAAAATATATTGAATTAAACAATGACAATTTTGAATCAACTACAAAAGAGGGTGTTTCTCTTGTGGACTTTTGGGCTCCATGGTGCGGACCTTGTCGTATGATAGCTCCAGTTATCGAAGAATTAACGACAGAATTTGAAGGAAAAGCAAATATTTGTAAAGTAAACACGGATGAAGAGCAAGATATTGCCGTAAGATTCGGTATCCGATCTATACCTACAATTTTATTCTTTAAAGATGGCGAATTAGTTGATCAAATGATCGGCGCAGCATCAAAAGATGTTTTTGCACAAAAACTAAACTCTCTTCTATAAAAAATATAGACAAAATAGGATTTTTTCTTATTTTGTCATACTTCTTTTACCACTTTTTGGATACAATCGCTTAAATTTATAATAAAATTAATTAAAACTTTTTAGGAAAATAGATATGCTAGATTGCGCTATTATTGGCGGCGGACCGGCTGGATTAACTGCCGGTTTATATGCAACAAGAGGCGGGCTTAAAAATGTAACGCTTTTTGAAAAAGGTCTTCCTGGCGGTCAAATCACCCAAAGCAGCGAAATAGAAAATTACCCCGGTTTTTTTGATCATACAAAGAGCGGCATGGACTTTATGGATAGCTGGCAGAATCAGTGCTTTCACTTTGGGCTAAAACACCAAATGGATGAAGTTGTAAATATAGAAAAAAATGGTGAATATTTTAAAATAAATATTTTAGGCAAAGAGCCGGTATCTGCTAAAACTGTCATAGTTTGCACGGGAAGTACACCAAAAAAAGCCAGTATCAAAGGTAAAGATGAATTTTTTGGGAGAGGCGTTAGCACATGCGCTACTTGTGATGGATTTTTTTACAAAAACAAAGAAGTTGCGGTTCTTGGCGGCGGTGACACTGCGCTAGAAGAAGCGTATTATCTTTCAAATATTTGCTCAAAAGTATATGTAATTCACAGAAGAGATACTTTTAGAGCAGCTCCTTCAACTGTAGAGAGGGTTCAAAAAAAAGAGAATATTGAACTAATGCTAAACTCTCATGTTATTGAAATTACTGGTGACAATACGGGTGTGAACGGACTTGTTATCCAAGACGCCGATAAAGGTCAAAAAAGTCTAAATATCCTAGGAGTTTTTGTATTTGTCGGACATAATGTAAATAATAATGTTTTAAAACAAGCCGACGGTAAGTTTTTGTGTGATACAAATAACCAAGGGCAAATCATAACAAATTTAAAAATGCACACATCTGTCGAAGGATTGTTTGTGGCAGGCGACATTAGAATTGATGCACCAAAACAAGTAATTTGCGCGGCGAGCGACGGAGCTGTTGCTGCATTGGAAGTTATATCTTATCTGCAAGAAAGGTCATAAATGATAAAAGTAGGAATACTAGGAAGTACAGGAAGAGTTGGAGCGCTTCTTATAAATAATATATTAAATGATGATACTCTAACACTTGGCGCTTTACATGTTTATGATGAATTAAAATTCGATGCTCCAAAAGGAACTGTGGTTACAAACAGCATGGAAGAATTACTTAATGCTTCTGATGTGATTATAGACTTTTCAGCTCCAAAAGCTACAGCAGGACTTTGCGAAGAAGCGCTAAAAAATCCAAAACCGCTTGTAATTGCTACAACAGGGCTTGATTCCCATGGACAAAATCTGCTAAATCAGGCGTCAGAAAATATGCCTGTACTTTATGCAACAAATATGTCGGCAGGTATTGCTCTTCTTAAAATGCTTGTAAAACAAGTTGCTGGAACTCTAAAAGATTTTGACATAGAGATAGTAGAGCAGCATCATAA
Source organism: Sulfurovum sp. (assembly GCA_020721345.1). Lineage (GTDB taxonomy): Bacteria > Campylobacterota > Campylobacteria > Campylobacterales > Sulfurovaceae > BN30871. The sequence continues at coordinate 17,851 of DYMX01000018.1, read as the reverse complement.
ACACAAAGTTGATGCCCCAAGCGGAACAGCTTTGACTTTAGCCGAATTTGCAGCTGATGGAAGAGGAGTAGATCTTGATAAAGTCAGGATCAGCGGAAGAGACGGCGTAATCGGCGCTAGAACTAAAGATGAAATAGGCGTTATGGCGATCCGTGGCGGAGATATTATTGGACGCCATACCGTTGGATTCTACAACGATGGTGAATTTTTAGAATTAAATCACACCGCAACTAGCAGAGAAACATTTTCAAAAGGTGCCTTAAGAGCAGCAAAGTGGCTTGTAAATCAAGATAGCGGTTTATACTCTATCAATGATGTTTTAGGTATTTAAAGGATTTTTTATGTGTGCAATAGTAGGAATTTACGGCTCGGAAAATGCAGCAAAAAATGCGTATTATGCGCTTTTTTCTATGCAGCACCGAGGACAAGAATCAAGTGGAATCAGTACAGCGGACGGTACAAAAATTCACTTGGTTAAAAAAAGAGGATTGGTTACGGATGTTTTCGATGAAGATGCATTTAATGAGCTAGAAGGCAATTGCGCTATTGGTCACAATCGCTATTCAACAGCAGGAAGTGATTCTCTTTTTGATGCGCAACCTGTATTTGCCAGATATAAACTTGGAGAAATTTCCGTAGCACACAATGGGAATCTTGTCAATAAAAATGAAGTTAGAAATAGACTAATTGAACAAGGCGCTATTTTCCAAACAGGTATGGATACCGAAAACATTGTACACTTGATAGCAAAGAGTCAAAAAGATACGCTAGTAGATAGAATCAAAGATATGATCACAAAAATAGAAGGCGCATATTGCCTTGCAATTCAAAGTAGATCTAAAATGTTTGTCATAAGAGACAGATTCGGCATAAGACCACTCAGTCTCGGACGCCTTAAAGACGGCGGGTGGATAGTAGCAAGTGAAACTTGCGCTTTTGATATGGTTGAAGCAACATTCGTTAGGGATGTGAGACCGGGTGAGTTGTTGATCTTCGAAGAAGATAGCGAACCTATCAGTGAACAGATCTTTGAGCCTGATTTTCATCCTTGCGCATTTGAATATATATATTTTGCCAGACCGGATTCTATCATAGACCATACAAACGTCTATGAATCAAGACTTGAGATGGGCAAAACTTTGGCATGTGAGCAGCCTTGTGATGTTGATCTCGTACTGCCTGTGCCTGATAGCGGAGTTGCGGCAGCTCGTGGATTTGCAGAAGGCTTGGGTGTGCCGTTTGAAATGGCAATAGTAAGAAATCACTATGTAGGCAGAACATTCATTGAGCCGACACAAGAGATAAGAGATCTCAAAGTTAAACTGAAACTTTCACCGATCTCTTCACTCATAAAAGGCAAAAAAATTGCTATTATAGATGATTCTTTGGTTAGAGGGACTACCTCAAAACAAATTGTAAAAATGCTAAAAGATGCAGGAGCAACTGAAGTTCATATGAGAATAGCGGCGCCTGAGATAAAATACCCATGCAGATATGGTATAGATACGCCAACTCAAAAAGAACTGATATCGTCTAGCAATACGCCGAGTGAAATTGCTAAACTCATAGGCGCTGATTCCCTTGGATTTCTCTCGGTTGATGGATTAGTTAACTCACTTGGCAAACAAAGAAAATATTCACTAGTGAGCTTTGATGGGAATTATTTTGCAGGCGGAAGCGTATCAAGTCCCGGATGCAATGATTTGGATCTATAGTATAAATGAATAAACCACTGCCAACTTTTGGAAGGTACCTAAAAAGAAAATTTAAAAGCCGCGTTCAAAAACTGCCTGTCGGATTAAGCGGTTTTACATGTCCAAATATTGACGGCACTGTCGCAAAAGGAGGGTGTACATTTTGCTTAAATGAATCGTTTAGTCCAAATTTAGCTCAAGATGCCAAAATAACACTGAATCTTCAAAGCATTAAAAACCCTCTTTTAGAGCAACAGCTGCGTGAGCTTGATGCACAGATCAAGCAAACTCAAATTGCTTTTAAAAAACAAGGCATTGAGAAATTTTTGGTATATTTTCAATCTTTTACAAATACTTATGCGCCGTTTTCTACACTTAAAGCTCTTTATGAAAAAGCTCTAAGTTATCCTGATGTCGTAGGGCTTAGTGTAGGGACTAGAAGCGATAGCGTAAGCGATGAAGTTTACGATTATTTGGCGGAATTGTCAAAAACCAAAGAGATATGGATAGAGTTTGGAGTGCAGTCGATTTTTGACGAAACACTAAAAAAAATCAATAGAGGTCACGACGCGACAAATGCAAAAGAAGCGATCTTAAAAGCAAAATCAAAAGGCTTAAATGTTTGCGCTCATCTGATATTCGGTCTTCCTGACGAAACAAAAGATATGATGCTGCAAACTGCTAAAGAAGTTTATAGCTGGGGGGTTGACAGCGTAAAATATCATCCCTTGTATGTTGTAAAAAATACACTACTTGCCAATGATTTTAAAAGCGGCAAATTTGTCCCTATATCAAAAGAAGAGTATGCTGATGTGCTTAAAGAGACCATAAAAATAAAACCAAAACATATAACAATTCAGAGGATTACTGCCGGCATTGATGACGATACGCTTTTGGCTCCCGATTGGTGTAGCTGGAGCAAAAATAAGATGATGACTTTTTTAAACAAAGAGTTAAATAGTTAAATCATTTAACTCTTGAATTTTTCTCTTCGATCCCGCTCATGCCAAATCTTCGTCCAAGTTCTTGCTTGACGCGGTCAGGAGAAATTTCTCTGCTTGCAAGTCCAACAAGCGAATGATAAAGCAGATCAGCTGCTTCATAGATGACATTCTCGTCGCTTTCATTTTCAATCGCATCACAAAGCTCATTTGCCTCTTCTATGATTTTGCTCTTTAGCAGCTCTTTATCATTAAGAATTTTTTTAGTCCAAGACTTAGTATCGTCACTATTTTTACGCTCCAAAATAGTGTGATATAAAGCATCTACTACGCCGTATATTGCTTCAATGTCAACTTCTTTATCAAGCACCGTTCTTTCACTTTTAAGCGAAGTAAAAAAACAGCTTCTTCTTCCTGTGTGACAAGCAACTCCGTTTTGTTTTACTTTTAAAAGCAATGTATCGCTATCGCAATCTAAGAGTATATCAACTATCTCTTGGGTGTGATTTGAACTCTCTCCTTTTTTCCAAATACGCTGCTTGCTTCTGCTAAAATAGTGAGCATATCCGCTGCTTCGAGTTAAACTATACGCTTCTTCGTTCATATATGCAAGCATTAAAACATCACTTGTTCCGCTGTCTTGAACAATTACGGGCAAAAGCGGATTTTTTTGCCAATCAAGTTTTAAAATTTCACTCATTTAATTTATATATGTCAAATAGTGTTCAAAGTCTTTATTTCTGCCAAAAACTATATCAAAATATGTCGTCTGAAGTTTTTCTGTCATTTCGCCTCTAGCGCCATTGCCTATAACTCTTGCATCTATTATGCGAACAGGGGTTATCTCTGCTGCAGTACCTGTCAAAAATGCTTCATCAGCTACATATACCTCTTCGCGAGAGATTCTACGGCGCTTAACTTTGATCCCCATCTTTTTTGCCATCTCAATAACAGTATTTTGAGTAATGGATGCAAGTGAATTATCATTTGAAGGAGTTATCAATACTCCATTTTTAACCATAAAAAATGCAGCTCCCGTAGCTTCTGCAACATAACCTTGATCGTCAAGAAGCAGCGCCTCTTCATAGCCGCAGTCAATAGCTTCATGTTTTGCCATTTGGGAATTGAGATAATTTGCAGTTGCTTTTGCCTTTCCCATAGCAGATGTATTTGACGGGCGATTAATAGAAGATATTTTAAGCTTGATACCTTTTTGCATACCTTCTTCACCTAGATAAGCGCCCCATTCCCATGCAGCAATTGCTGTTACGACAGGAGCATCTTTATGATAAACACCCATTACCCCATAACCCAAAAATGCAAATGGTCTGATATACACATTATCGCCTTGAAACTCATTTTTTCTAACAAGTTCGATTTGAGCATTATTTAGCTCTTCTACGCTATATGGTATTTTCATATGTGTCATTTTTGCCGATTCAAGTAGTCTTTGAGTATGATCGTTTAAACGAAATATTGCGTAACCCTTTGCTGTTCTATATGCTTTTGTCCCTTCAATAACGCCATTTCCGTAATGCAGTGTATGAGATAATACATGAGTCGTAGCCTCATGCCAAGGCGTAAATTCACCATTCATCCAAATATATTTTGCTTCATTCATTTTTTGACTCTCCGCCTTTTTTAGTTGCAAAATTATACCCAAATCTGGTTAATTTTAATAACATATAGATATAATAAATCAATAAAATATTTGCTATAAGGCTGACATATGGAAAGTATAAAAGAAGCAAAACTGTTTTTTGGCTCAAAACAAGAAATTAGAGAAAATATATCTAAAAGAATAAATCCATACACAAACGATGTTGTATCGCATGCTCCTATTTGTGATGCAAATGATGCGCACAAAGCATTACAGGTTGCAAAAGAAGCATTTTTAAACAATAAACACACACCGCTTCATCAAAGAATCCTATGGCTGGAAGATGTTGCGAACAAACTCGAAGCAAACAGAGAAGAATTTGCTCTCGTGATAACAAATGAAGTGGCAAAACCTATTCATTTTGCCCGCATTGAAGCAAGCAGATGTGCTGAAACCATTAAATTAACCGCGATGGCTCTTGCAAATATGCACGGTGAGACGATACCGACCGATATTATGCCAAGCGGCAGACAAACTTTATCTTATTTTAAACGAGTTCCTTGTGGGGTAGTAGTGTGTATCACACCGTTTAATTTCCCTTTAAACCTAATAGCGCATAAACTCGCACCTGCTCTTGGAGCAGGAAATGCGGTTGTTCTTAAACCCACTCCTGAAGCTCCGGCTTGCGCGTCTATGCTTGCTGAACTTTTTATTAATTCACCATATGCCGTTCCTGATATGCTTAGCGTAGTTTACGGCGATGCGGATGTAGGCTCAGCGCTTGTAAGAAGTGATATACCAAGAGTTATAAGTTTTACAGGCTCTGTCGGGGTGGGAAATATCATTACAAAAAATGCAGGGATTAAAAAAATTTCACTTGAGCTCGGCGGAAATGCGGCTACTTATATAGACAAAGATGCAGATATAGAGTTTGCTGCCGCTCGTTGCGCTTATGGAGCATTTTACAATAGCGGTCAAGTGTGTATTTCCTTGCAAAGAATATACATACACAAAGATATTTATGAACAATTTGCAAATGAGATTGCCAAAGAGACAAGCAAACTCAAAATCGGCAATCCATATGAGAACGATACGTTCATGGGACCGCTTATAAATGCTGATGCGCTGATCAGAGCTAAGAACTGGATTGACTCTGCGAAATCAGAGGGTGGCAGAGCAATAGCGGGCGGGGAAATAAAAAACGATATTTTCCCTCCAACTGTCATGGCAGATGTTACGGACGATATGAATATAATCTGTGAAGAGGTATTTGCTCCAATTGTTAGTCTTGTTAAAGTACAATACTACCATGAAGCAATAGAAAAAATGAACAACTCTCCATACGGATTGCAGTTTAGCATTTTTACAAACGATCTCAAACTCGCGCAAAAATTTATAGATGACAGCGAATCGGGCGGTGTTGTTATCAATGAGATACCGACACTTAGATTTGATGTTCAGCCGTATGGCGGAGTCAAACTTTCAGGAATCGGCAGAGAAGGACCAAAGTATGCCCTTGAGGAATTTAGTGAAATCAAAAGTGTTTCAATATACTAAACATAAAGGGATGTAGAATGAATTATATGTTTAAAACAGGTTTTTTAGGTACTAATGCGCCGTTTTTTATGGATGTTGTCACGATTATCGTATCTCTTTTGCCGTTATTGATATTTGCTGCTATTTCTTTGGTTGCAAGCGGAAAATATAAAGATCATAAAATTGCTCAGATTTTTATATTTATCGTTTCTGTTATTGTTGTAGGATATTTTGAATTTGGAATAAAAATAGGCGGCGGATTTGAAGAATTTTCCAAAAACAGCTCTTTGCCGTATGAATTTCTTCTTGGCTTTTTACTGTTTCATATAGCCATAGCTGTTGTTACTCTTATTTTATGGGCAAATACGCTTTATAGTGCATTAGATTCAAATTACCACTTTAGAACGACAGGTTTTCAAACCACAAAACACGGGAAAATGGGTAAAAATCTATCGAAATGGATAGTTTTAACAAGCATCACAGGGCTTATGGTCTATGTGTTCTTGTTTATGTTTTAAAATCAATAATTGCATAAATAAAATATATTATTCTACTCATACTTTCTAAACTGCTCCAACCACTCTTTATCGTCTTCGCTTAGAGTGCCGACTTTGCTCTCTAAGCTCTTTTTGATATTTACAAGTGCCTCTATATCCAAATATTCCAAAAGTGCCAAATTTATCGTAGGTTCATTTTTTCCATAAGAGATCAACTGTTCGATCTCTTGAAGTAATAGTTCTTTTTCTTTCATTTTGTTATAATACCAAAAAAATACCAAAGGATAAATATGCTCAAAATCGGTGATAGCGTACCTGACTTTTGCCTTCCAAATCAAGACGAAGAAGAGATTTGCTATAGAGACATAAAAGGAAACTGGATCGTGCTCTATTTTTATCCAAAAGACAATACCTCTGGGTGTACGACGGAGGCTTGTGAATTTACAGCCGCTGTCCCTGACTTTAGAAATCTAAATGCAACCATACTTGGAGTCAGCCCTGACAGCCCTGCAAAACATCGAAACTTCATAACAAAACAGAATCTTCGCATTACTCTTCTCTCGGACGAAAAACAAGATCTATGCAACGCTTTTGGCGTTTGGCAAAAAAAGAAAATGTGCGGTAAAGAGTATATGGGTATTGTTCGAAGCACTTTTATAATAGATCCTATCGGTAAGATTGCGGCTTCATGGGAAAATGTAAAAGTAAAAGAGCATATAGAGGATGTAAAGAATAAGTTAGCAGAATTACAAAAAACATTTTAATTAGACAGTCCAAACAAATATTTTTGGACTGCCGCAGTTTGTTCCAAGCCTCGCAGTGACATAGTTCGTCATTGCGAACGCAAGTGAGGCAATCTATTTATTAAAATCTAAATGCTTATTTCGCAATATTGCATCCATAGCTGACTTTTTTAACAGCATCGCAAAGCGATTCAGGCTTTATGGAATCCTCTGTCGTAACTTCGGCAGTTCCGCTTTTTAGATATATGCTTGAATCTTTCACTCCATTTACAGTGCTTAATGATGCTTTTACATTACTTACGCATGCTGGGCACATCATATTGAATATCGAGTTTGACAACTTTATCTGCGCTTGCAAATGAGGCAAAAAGCGCTATTATCAAAGCTATTTTTTCATATTTTTCCTTTTTAATGTTATAATGACATTTTTACACAGAAGTGTTAAATAAGCGTTAAATTTATGTTTAAAAGGTGTTAAATGCATGAAATTGAATGGCTAGCTATCATATCCATAGCGTTCGCAGGTAGCTTTGGTCATTGCATTGGAATGTGCGGTGGATTTATAGTAGCGTATAGTTCTGCGAAAATTGACAATAGCATGAGTCCGTCATCGCAGTTTATTAGGCTCGGCGCATACAATATCGGTCGCGTTAGCTCTTATGTCATACTGGGGATGATTTTTGGAGCCATAGGATCGCTAATAGCTTGGAATATGGATCTTCACGGCGCCCTGTTTATCATAGCAGGAATTCTTATGATCATCACAGCGCTTGGGATGATAGGGCTATCAAAAATGATACATCTGCTTGAGCACTCTTTTACTTCTCTTCCTTGGTTCAAGAAACTATTCTCTGACCTCATCAAAAGTAAAAGCATAGGAAGTTTTTTTGCTCTTGGAGTGATGAATGGATTTTTCCCTTGCGGATTTGTATTTTTCTTTGCGGCAAAAGCAGCAGCTTCAGCTTCTATCATTGACGGCGCTCTCATCATGGCTATTTTTGGGCTTGCTACCATTCCTACTCTTTTAGCTCTTGGTCAATCTGTCAGCTTTTTACGCCAAGTTGCATTTCGTCAAATGATGAACCGTATCGCAGCGCTTGCTATATTTATTTATGGGCTTTACAGCATTTACTACGGACTTGCATTTTTGTTTGATTTACCGCTCTAAAGGATCACAATGGCACCATCTCGCAGTTCTATCACATCAGGCGTTAAAGTCGCTATCATACTCAAAGCAGATCAAAGAAGTGGTAAGCTCACTGAAGGTGTTGTAAAGGATATTTTGACGAGTTCCCCTACTCATCCTCACGGTATAAAAGTAAGGCTTGTTAGTGGCGACGTAGGACGCGTACAGAAGATACTAACTTAGCTCTAAAAACTCATTACAATGACGAGAGTGTCATTGCGAACGAAGTGTGGCAATCCAATAAGCCCTATATCAGTAAACTTCTTTTCTGTGTGCTATCCTAATAAGTGTAATGAGCAATATATCATTCTGTTTTATATAAACTATCCCATAGTTTCCAGCTCTTTTTCTGTATTTGCCTTTGTTTTTGCCTTGAAGCGCTTTATCTCCAGAAAAATATCCATTTCTCAAATCAATAATTTTATTTGCAACTAACTCTTGAGTTTGTTTATCAAGCTCCAAAAACTCTTTTTCAGCTTTTTTGTCAAACCCTACCGTGTACATTTATACCTGCTTTGGCAAAAACTTCTTCCATAGATACGACTTCACTCTTGCCACTTTTGATATCATCTATCCTCTTATCGCTTATCATCTCGTCAAGCGTGTCAAAGTAACTGCTCACAGCCTTTTCTATGAGATATGTTCTGCTTCTATCAAGTTCAGCGGCATAACTATCCAAATCGCTAAGCAGCGATTCATCCATTCTGATATTTATAGCTTTTTTGCTCATTGTATTGCCTTGTATATTATTGTAGATACATTATAATACAATACACTACATTTTGTCAAGTTTTTGGAATATGAAAAGATGTCAGCTTTTAAAGTAATATTTTGTATATTTTTTATTTGAAATTTCATAAGCAAAAACCTCATCGAATGATGTTTTCAAAAGATATTGATTTTCTTTTTTTAAAGCTTCAAAAGCCTCAGTGCTACTGCTTCCTTTAGAAAATCCGATTACTTGCATATTTTCTATATCTGGTATCTCACTTTCACTATTAGGCTGATATGTATATCCTTCTTCTGTGATAAATATATAATTTTTCATAATTTTTGCCATTGATTCTCTTTTTTTCGATCGTAACAAAAAGAAAGTTAAAGTTCAAAATCTTCTAAGATTTATTTTGAGTTCAAACCAAACTAATTTGCAGAAGGATAAAAATGCTTATAAATTTTTTCTAAAAACTCTACTTCTTGCTTGTTTAATCTTTTTTCTTTTGTTCCAGCATGCGCCCAAAGATTTCTATAAGAGTTAAAATGCGATATCCATTTTATTTTTTCTGTTTTACTATTAAATCCGAAATCCATATCTATAGAAAAAATATCTTCAAATGTTTTAAAATCAAGATTCCCATCTGCTTTTTTTGACCAATGCTTTTCAATAATTTCTTTATAATCATTAATATTAAACATTTCTGTCCAATCTGTTTTTTCTTTTTTCAAACCTTCTTTATAATTTTTTTCATCTTCTAAAGAGGCTCTATTTTGACACTCTCTCGCTATTTTTCCTATTTCAAATTCCCACTCATTTCCAAAAAGTATTTTAAGGTTATCCAAAATAGTTTTTTTCATAAAACTTTCTATTTTTTCTCCATATTTTCTACCCTCATCTTGAAGTGCTTCATCTTGTCTCTGCTGCCAGTCGACTAAATCTTCTGGATAGTATTCAGAAAAGCATCCGTGAATTACTGATTGAAAAAACCTTAACCATTTAGTCTCTACACCAGCACCAAGCATGCCTAAATATTTTGCTTTCTCATCTTCTGATAAGCCAACTAGCTTTTCCAATAAACAGCGTAAATATTTGTCTATGCCATCAAAAATAGTATCAATGCTTGATTGATTAGAAACAGAACCTTGATTTATTAAATGTCTAACAAGATCACCTATTAGCATTATAAATGGATGTGTTCCCCTATTGGTCACAATTAGTGAATTACTATCAAACAAATTTTCTTTAAAATACTCTCCAGCTAAACTATAGCATTCAATAAGTAGCTTTACAATTTTCTTTTTTGTTTTTATCATTTCACTGTTATGATCATGGTTATTCACATCATACAAAGAAAATATTGTACTTTCTGGTAAATATTGATTGCCTTTAGCTTTTGGTAGTAATCCACATTTCGACAATGAATCGCCAAAAGGCGGGGATGTCAAAAACGCCTTATCTTCTCCAATTGTAATCTTGTTCTTAAGGGGGCTATCATTATTTTCTGATAACTCTCTTATAATGGATGATCTTAATGCTTTTAATCTTGAGTCTGCTCTATCTGAATACCAATACAAATCCTCTTCTAAAGTAGATCTCAAACTTGGGCTAATAGCTTTTTGATTTTCATTTATATCCATAAAAATATCTAATTGTTTGGTATTATCAAGTCCAAACATTGCAACTACGGGAATTGTATTTGTATCTTTAAATTTAGAATCGGCATAACCATACAGTCTATGTTGCCCATCAATAATATACGCAATTGAATATTCATTTGGAATTTTCAGGATTCCTGCTCTGGAATAAGAATCGCTATCGCTTCTTATTCCCGCAGGCTCAAAATTTATTTTTTTACTTGCCCCAAAATTTATAACTAAAGAATTGGGGAAATACCCACCCTGATCAATAAATTTTGTTATATTTTTTAATCTATTTGGAATCAATAACCTTTGATATGTTGGCATTTCTTCTTCATTAATCTTTGCACGATGTAATACAAAACCTATTTTTAATAATAGATGTGGCTCAATTGAAAACATGTAATATGTTTTACCTCCCATTTTTCCTTCAATGGCAGGTAATAAAATATTTTGATCATTAATTTTTTCATTTTTAAACATAAGACCTAAAAATTGATATCTTGCGGCTTTTTTATATTTTTCTATAAGACTATCTACATAGTCATATATTTTATCGCTATAGTGTAATATATTTGCTTTAATGAGCCTTTGTGCATCTTCGCTATCTGAATCTAGCCTCATGTTTCTAGTAGCAAAAATATATTTTATTTTTTTGTCTTTTCCAAATAATTCATATATTGCCTTTCTAAAACCATCGGTTTGTGATTTTAATAATTCAAATTTATCTTTATATGATGGTGCTTTTTTAAAAACATTACTACTTTTACATTCTATCAAAAAAACTGTTTCATTATCAGCCGCAATTACATCAATTTGTTGTGTTTCTTCTTTTTCTATCCCAAATGGTAAAGAAAAAGTTTCATCTCGATTAAGTACCCTATATCCTAATTCATAAAATTGGCACCAAATATCATCTTCGAATTTTTTGTTATGAGATTTTAATTTTCTAATTGTTGTTTTTGTCTTTTGTTCTTTGGAAGTTTCCCATCCATCTTTAATGTATTCTTCTACTTGATTATGAAGTACATTTTTTTCATAGTATTTATTTTTTTTAGCTTTATATAAACTTTTAAGTTCACTCTCATCTCTTGCTAACTTTTGCTTCAACTCATTAATTTTAACATCACTTACAAAAGCCATTATAATTCTCCTTTTACATTAGTAATAACAACTTCGAAATATTTCCCTCTCTTCGCTCCCCTACCGCCGACCAAACTAGCTCTTTCAACCTCAATAAAATGATCATTATGATTGAAAATCTCTCTTATTTTTGGATGATTTGCATTAGTAAGTATATAATATGCTTTTTTTTCTTTTATCTGTGTAATTAATTTAGCCAAGCGATATTGGTCTTCTAAAGAAAATATTTTTTGATTATATTGAACGAAACCATTATTATTATGAGTAACAGTATATGGTGGATCTAAAAACACTAAATCATTTTCTTCTACATTGTCTATACATTCAGTAAAATCTCTGTGTAAAATATTTATATTTTTTAACACATTACTTACATTTAATATATTTTCAAAATCAAATTTATAATTTTCCCTATATCCATAAGGAACATTGTATTTGCCTTTAGAATTTACTCTATAAATGCCATTAAATGATGTTTGATTGAGATATATAAATCTAGCCGCTCTTTTTGCAGGCGATTGAAAATTTTGTGTTCTTATTTTAAGATAATCTTCTTTAGTGTTTTTAAAGGATTTTATATACTTTATAATTTCTTGTGGATTGTTTTTTACTTCACTATATGTCTCGATTAATTCTGCATTGAAGTCCGAAATAAAAGCTTTTTGGGGATTAATATGAAAAAAAATTGAGCCACCACCTATAAATGGCTCATGATACTGGTTGAAAGTCTTAGGGAGAATGTCATCTAACTGTTTAATAAGCCAACGTTTTCCGCCAGCCCAACGCAAAAAAGGTTTCAAATTATCATATTTATTTTGAAATTTTGGCGGATTAAAAGTCAAACTATCTCCTTTTGTTGAAAACTAAAACATTACTTACTGCTCTATCCTTATCATACCGACTTTTCCATGAACAACACTAAGTTTCTCTAGCTCGCCGATAGCTTTTTGGATACTTTTCTCTTGGCACTCGTGTGTGATAAATAGCAGTTCTACGCATGCATCTTTGTCGCTATCAGGTTTTTGCATCATTGCTTCTATAGAAATATCAAGACTGCTAAGCAAATTTGTAACTTCTGCCAAAACCCCTTTTTTATCCTCTACTGATACTCTAAGATAATAGTGCGATGTTATCTCATTTTTTGGCAATAGCGTCAGTCCGCTCTCAAGCGGTTTTTTGTATCCCAGCATAGGATTGGTATTGCCCCTGACTATATCTATGATATCTGATATCACAGCGCTTGCCGTTGCATCTCCACCCGCTCCTGCGCCGTAATAAAGCGTCTCGCCAACAGCGTCCCCTCTAACCATCACGGCATTCATGACGCCATCTACTTTTGCTATCATATAATTGCGAGGTATCATAGTAGGATGAACTCTAAGCTCCACTCCGTTTCCTACTTTTTTAGCGATTCCAAGCAGTTTGATAGCATACTCAAAATCTTTTGCGAATTCTACATCCGTTGGAGTTATGTTGTCTATGCCTTCTATAAGTATATCTTCTGGCTTAGCATCCATTCCATAAGCGATAGATGAGAGGATAAGAAGTTTATGGGCCGCATCAAATCCGCCAACATCAAAAGTAGGATCAGCTTCCGCGTACCCTAACTGTTGAGCTTCTTTCAGAACTTCACTATACTCAGCTCCCTCTCCTATCATTTTAGTCAAGATAAAGTTACATGTGCCATTCATGATACCCATGATAGAATCTATATGGTTCGCGCTAAGTCCATTTCTCAGAGCCCCTATGATAGGTATACCGCCTGCCGTACTTGCTTCGAACATAAGAGGAATATCGCCTGCGATCTCTTGCAGCTCGTATCTATGATATGCAAGCATTGCTTTATTGGCAGTTACTACAGCTTTTCCGTTTTCAAGAGCCTTTTTGACCATCTCAAAAGGAAAATCGATCCCACCCATAACCTCTACAACGATATCAATATCCGGATCATTTATGACATCCATGGGATCGGCTGTTACAGGAAAAGAAAACTCATCTCTTGGCTCTTTAGATACGCCCCTTACCACAACTATCTTTTTACCGCTTCTCGCCTCTATGATATCGCTGTTTTTCTCCAATATCTTAGCAACGCTTCCGCCAACTGTTCCTACTCCTAAAATGCCGACTTTTACCATTTAGTTATTTTCCTCTGACTTGTATTCTTTGAAAAATTTACTTATATTTCTTGCTGCTTGTCTTATTCTTTTTTCATTTTCGATCAATGCGATCCTGACATACTCATCGCCGTATTCTCCAAATCCGATACCCGGACTCACTGCAACACTTGCTTGGGTCAAAAGAAGTTTCGAAAACTCTAGGCTTCCTAAATGTCTAAATTGCTCAGGTATTTTTGCCCAGATGAACATACTTGCATTTGGCTTGCTCATTTTCCAGCCGGCTTTTGCAAATGTTTCCAGCAGCACATCTCTTCTTTTAAGATATTTTGGAACCACTTGTGTATCGACTAGATCATTGTATTCATCAAGTGCGACGGTAGCTGCTACTTGTATAGGCGTGAACATACCGTAATCTATCCAGCTTTTAAACTTTTGAACAGCGCCTATCATTTTAGGATTTCCTACTATAAACCCTACTCTCCAGCCTGCCATGTTGTAACTTTTTGAAAGTGTGAAACTCTCTACAGCTACATCTTTGGCTCCTTCTACTTCAAGGATCGAAGGCGTTTTGTATCCATCAAATGTGATATCAGCATAAGCTATATCAGATATGACATAGAATCTCTCTTTTTTAGCCATAGCTACAAGTCTCTCATAAAACTTCGTCGTAACTGTTGCAGTCGATGGATTGTGCGGGAAGTTTACTATCACATACTTAGCGCGCGGCATAGAGTTATCCAGCGCGTGCTGCAAGTCTTCAAAAAACTTATCCTCATCAACTTCAAAATTATCTTCATTGAAAGTAAGACGCATTTTTTCCACGCTACCGCCTGCAAATACAAATGCGTAAGCGTGTATCGGATATGTAGGATCAGGAACTACGGCGACATCACCTGGATTTGTTATGGCTTGTATGAGGTGTACATAGCCCTCTTTGCTTCCCATGGTTGCAACAACTTCTGTTTCTGGGTCAAGGACAACATCGTATTTTCTCATATACCATTTTGCCATAGCAAGTCTGAGTTTAAAAATCCCTTTTGATGCGCTGTACCCGTGAGTATGCGGTTTACGCGCGGTTTCTATGAGTTTGTCGATAACAGGTTTAAGCGCAGGTCCATCTGGATTTCCCATTGAAAAATCTATTACATCCTCTCCTGCTCTTCTAGCTGCCATCTTCAGATCGCCGACTGCTGCAAAAACATATTTTGGCAAACGATTTATTTTATCAAATTGTATTTCATCAAACATATCTTACTCTTTTAGAATTTTTTTATTATTTTACCATTTTTTTTGAACCAATAAGAGTCACAAATTGCTCTCTTTTGATTTATTGCCGTCTTCAACTTTAATATAATCTCTTTTATGATTATTGTGGTTAGTTTTGGTTTTGTTGTTCTGTAAACTAGAAGTTGATTTGCTTTTTGTAATAATCTTGGACTTATTGTCATCGATACTAGACGATTTATCAATAGTCTGATCTTCTATAGTTTTATTTGGAGATTGTTTTTTAGCCGGCACTGTCATATTTTGTTCGACATTTGAGCTTGTAGCATTTGCTTTATTCTTTATCGTGCTATTTATATCAGAACTATTTGTATCAGAACTATTTGTATCTAATGTTGCATTGGTATCGTTTAGATCAACTGTTATCTTTGGTACTTGTATATCATCTTTTGAGTCTGGATCAAAAGCCATAAATGCAACAAACAACAAGACAAGAAAACCGATTGCTGCAAATATCAATTGTGAATCGAACGCTTTTTTTGGTTTCATGCTTATCGAAAATGAGCGATTTTGCTCTATTGATAAAGCCACCCTTTCACTTTCTTCAATATCGACAAAATACTCCTGTGCATATTCTCTCAAATCTTCAATAGACCCATACTCTCTTTCCAAGATAGATAAAAATCCAAAAACTTGAGCTTTATTTAATTTCTCAAAATCTTTTGCTAAAATCCTTTTGAGATTTTCTTTGGTTATCTTGGTAGTCTTTTGAATACTGTCTATATCATGTTGTTCTAAAAGTTCATCTATTTTCACAATTCATCCTATAAAGTAAAATTGCCGTTGCTACACTGGCATTTAAAGAATCAAAATCATCTTTCATCGGTATCGATACAAGTTTATCAATTTTCGACAAAACTCTTTTTGACAATCCTTCACCCTCACTGCCTACTACCAAAACTTTTTTAGGCATAAATTCTATATTGTTGATAGATTCTCCATCCATAGATGCCCCATAAAGAGTAAATCCTGTCTGTTTTAATTCATTTAAAACATCGAGCCCATTAGGAATAATAATAAATGGCATATCAAATAAAGCACCTGCGCTTGTTCTTGCTATACCGGAAAAACTAAGCTGCTTAACGCCCGTGGCAATTATTCCATCCGCGCCCAATGCGTAAGAACTTCTAACAATAGCGCCTATATTGCCCACATCGGTTAATCCGTCAAGCACGACTAAAAAACTGCCTTTTTTGATATTATCAAAATCACTCTCTATAAAATCCTCAACATCTACAAGCAAACCTTGATGATTACCGCCCTTGCTCATAGACTGTGCCCATTTATTTTCTAGAAATTTAATTTTGTCTTTATAGGAATTGTATAGTTTTGCGCTCAATATGCCTTTTTTGGCTATATAAACAGTTTTTACCGACTTTGAATGATGTTCTAAAACATGCAGACATACTTGTTTCCCATATATAATCATGGCTTTATTTTATCGTCTTTTCGCTGTATATTAGGCGTATATATTTTATTTTTTTATCTGTTTGTTTTTATAAAATTCATAATTTCGCTATAACACTCTTTTGGGCTTTTGCCGCTAATCTCACTAAGCAACTTTGCTTTTTCTTTTGGAGATATATCAAAAGCTACAATCTCTTCCAGTGAGAGCGTTTTATCTGATTTGGGTTTTGGTTCTATTATCACAACCCATTCACCCCTGATATTTTCGCTTTTAAACTCTTCAAATAGAATGCTAGCTCTATTTTTATAATATTTTTGATATTTTTTTGTAAGCTCTTTTGCTAAAAATATCTCTCTATCAGGAGCTAAATTTGCAAGCTCTTCAAGAAATTTTAAAAGCCTATGAGGCGCTTCATAAAGTATGGCTACAAAATCCTGATCTAACGAAACTTTCAGTTTTGCACTTCTCTCTTTTCCACGGTGGGGCAAAAATCCCAAAAAAACAAATCCACCCTCATTAAATCCGCTTGCTACATAAGCCGTTAATGCTGCGTTTGCTCCTGGCAGCACATCATAAGCGACACTGTTTTTTTGACAATACTCAACAAGTATCACTCCAGGATCAGAGATAACGGGCATACCGGCGTCACTTACATAAACTACATTTTTCTCTTTTAGATCGGTTGCAATTTGAGAAAGCCTATCATATCCATTGTGTTCATTAAAAGACAGAAATATAGCATTTGGCATAATCATACCATATCGATCAGTAAGTAATTGTAATAGATGTTTAGTATTTCGCGTATCTTCGCATAAAAATAGTTCTGCCTCTTCAAAAAGACGCATTGCTCTGATAGTAATGTCGGCTGGGTTTCCGATAGGGGTTGGAATGAATGTTAACATAAGTTGTCATGCGGTGCACAAAAGCACTGCATGAAAAAAATTAACCGAGGTTATATTTTTTCCTAAATTTATCAACACGACCAGCAGCATCAACTATTTTCTCACTGCCTGTAAAAAACGGATGACATGCGCTACAAATGTCGATGCTCAAAGTTTCTTTGTCTGATCTTGTGTCAAATGAATTGCCACAAGCACATGTAACTTTACAATCCATATAATTTGGATGAATATCTTTTTTCATTTTGTTTCCTTTAGTTTTTTTATGACAGGCAACTAACCTGTTCTGATGCCATAGCATCCTTCCTGTCTATACAAGACAGTGTTGTTGCAACCTACTTTTGCATTTTCGCGAGACAACTTAAAGGGTAGTATTATACCGAAAATTATTTAAAATCGCCAATTCAAACAATAAGTGCAATTTTTGATTACTAGCGCAAGAGAGGGTTAA
>DYMX01000001.1 GCA_020721345.1 Sulfurovum sp. | reverse complement strand
TATGCAAGACACTTTTTACTTTGGAGATTCTAAGCTTTTGCGTACGCACACATCACCCGTGCAGATAAGAAAGATGCTCTCAACAAAACCGCCTATTAGGATGATAGCTCCCGGCTCTGTTTTTAGAAGAGACTATGACCTTACTCATACACCTATGTTCCATCAGGTAGAAGGACTTGTCGTGGAAGATAAAGGCGAAGTTAGCTTTGCAAATCTCAAATCTATTCTGACGGACTTTTTGCAATATATGTTTGGAGAAGTGGAAGTTAGATTTAGACCTAGCTTCTTCCCATTTACGGAGCCTTCGGCCGAAGCTGATATATCATGCATATTCTGCGGAGGAGATGGATGCAGGGTTTGTTCGCATACGGGATGGCTTGAAGTTTTAGGATGTGGGATAGTAGATCCTAATGTATTTAAAGCAGTAGAGTATGAAAATGTAAGCGGATATGCTTTTGGTTTGGGAGTAGAGAGATTTGCCATGCTGCTTCATAAGATCCCTGATTTGAGATCACTGTTTGAGGGAGATATAAGATTGTTGGAGCAGTTTAGATGATAGTTACTAGAAATTGGTTAAATGAATTTATAGATATAAAAGAGATAAGCGATGAAAAGCTTTGTGAAGCTTTTAATGCTATCGGTCTTGAGCTGGCAAGTGTTAAAAAGTTAAATATTCCTCATAAAATAGTTGTCGGGGAAGTTGTATCTTTCGAAAAGCATCCCGATGCCGATAAGCTAAATGTTTGCAGTGTTGATGTCGGACTAGGCAAAAGACAGATAGTTTGCGGCGCGGCAAATGTTGTTAATGCCAAATATGTTGCAGTTGCAACTATAGGCGCAGTGATGCCGGATGGTTTGGAGATAAAACCTACAAAACTAAGAGGTGTCGAAAGCGACGGCATGATATGTTCTGCTGAAGAACTTGGTTTGCCAAATATCGGAAGCGGTATCATGATGTTAGATGAGAGTATAGGCGAGCTTGAACTGGGTCGTGAGTTATGCGAGTTTTTGAGTCTAAATGATACTATTTTTGAACTAGAGATCACTCCAAATAGAGGTGATTGTTTGAGTGTTTACGGGGTTGCTAGGGATTTGAGCGCCTATTTTGGAAAAGACCTTTTAGATGCAAAAGAGGAAAAGAATAGCAAAAAAGTGAAGCTTGGCATATCAAGAGAAGCAACTTTAAATGTCCATGGAGAAATAGATGCATCAGTTGAGGTCAAGCTAGCTACGCAAAACAGTGACTATAAATTGCCATTGCTTCATTTGATAAGATTGTCCGCAGCAGAGCTTTTGGGGCAAAATAGTCTTAAAAACAGTTTTGAATATGTAATGCATACAACAGGTGTTATATTTTGGTCATTTGATGCAAATTATTTTAAAAACGATGAAGAAAAGATCATCATTGATCTTGAAAAAACGCAAGACGGTTTTAATTGTATAAAAAACAGTTCCGGCAAGCTGTCAATTTTGGGAGTAAAACAAGATGAAGATAGCATTGCAAATGCCAAAACAGAGCAAGTTGTTTTAGTAGCGCAATATATAAGCCCAAATATTCTAAATGATATCGTAAGCGATAAGAAATTAGAAAAAGATGCAATGTTTTACAATACATCAAGAGGAAGTAATCCAAACCTTGATTTCGGTATTTCGTATGCAACAAATACATTGAGTAAGTATGAAATATTGGATTTTTATGATGGTGTACTAAACCATAAGGTAAACAGCGAAGATAAAACTATCTTGATAGACTGTTTTGAACTCAATTCGATAATAGGTCAAGATATAGACAAAAGTACTGTGTCAAATATAATGCATAAATTAGGATTTAAAGTATCTTCTATGATCGAAAATGTAATGGGCGTCACACTGCCTCAGTTTAGACCCGATATTGCCAATATCCAAGATATTGCAGAAGAGATACTTAGGATCATAGGCATTGATACCATCACAGCTAAGCCGCTTAAATTTAAAGAAAATGTATATAAAGAGAGCATAATATTTGAATATAGGCTTAAAAAACAGATAAGAAACCGCGCAATATCTGCAGGTTTCTATGAAACGATAAGTTATGTTTTTTCCGATGCATCACTTCAGGAAAAATACAATTTTGAAAATCTAAGAGAAGAATTTAAGCTTTTAAATCCGATAGTTGCAGAGCTAAACACTTTGAGAAGTACGCTTTTGATAAATATGCTTTTATCTGCAAAGAAAAACTCTAACTATTCTAAAAAAATGATACCTTTGTTTGAAATAGGTTCAACATTTGATAGCAATAGAGATGAGAGTGAGAAAATAGCTTTTGTTTGGAGCGGGCAAAAAGAGGGTGAGAGCGTAATAAATCACGGCAAACCGCAAAATATGGATATGGACCTATTTTTACAAAAGATAGGATTTGTTATAGGAAATTTTGAGCTGCAATCATGCAGCTATCAGAATTCTATGCTGCATCCTTATCAATCTGCAAATATAATTATCGACAATAAAGTTTGCGGATTTGTATCCAAATTGCATCCGGATGTTCAAGAGGATTTTGACCTTTCCGATACTTTTGTCGCTCAGCTAGATATGGGTGCTTTAAATCAAAAGCATATTTTGGCAAATGAAATTTCAAAATTTCAGCCTAGTATAAAAGATCTCAGTATTTTGATAGATAAAGATATAAGTTTTGATAGCATTAAAAAAGTTATCGAAGAGATGAAGTGTGAAAAGTTGCATAGTTTTTATCCTGTTGACTTATATGTTGATGAATCGATAGGAAGTCAAAAAAGTTTAACGATAAGATTTACTATCCAATCATTGGAAAAAACACTTGATGACAGTGAGATAGAAGATATTATGGGTAAAATATTGGATACTTTAGTACAAAAAGCCGGAGCAAAACTTAGATGAAAAAAGCTTTCATTAATCCTGTGCCGTATTGGTTTGATATAAAGTGTGATGAGATATCTGCCGACAAATCAATTTCGCACAGATGTGCAATGTTCTCACTGCTTAGTGACAAACCATCAAGTATTACAAATTTTTTAGAAGCGGAAGATACGCTTAATTCTCTTAAAATAGCAACTATGCTTGGAGTTGCGGTAGAAAAAAACGGCAATACCATAACCATTACCCCACCTCAAAAGATAACTGAACCAAGCGATATACTTGATTGCGGAAATGCAGGAACCGGCATGAGGCTTTACTGCGGACTACTGTCTAGTATTGATGGGGCATTTGTTTTAACGGGCGATAAATATCTCAGATCGCGTCCAATGAAAAGAGTTGTTGAACCGCTTAAAAGTATCGGCGCAACCATAGACGGAAGGGAAAATGGCAATTTAGCCCCGCTTTTTATAAGAGGCGGAAACCTTGAAGCTTTTGACTATGATTCTCCTATTGATTCAGCACAGGTTAAATCAGCCTTGATACTAGCAGGGCTGCATGCAAATGGAGTCTCATACTATAAAGAACAGCTCCTGTCTCGAGATCACACAGAGAGAATGCTAAGAGGCATGGGAGCAGATATTTACACAAATGATGATGGTCAGATCGTGATCAATCCGCTATCTGGGCCGTTAAAGCCTCTGCATATCACTGTACCAAGTGATCCGTCAAGCGGTTTTTTCTTTGCAGTAGCAGCAGCAATTATCCCTGATTCAAGGGTCAGACTTTCAAATATGACACTTAACCCAACCAGAATAGAAGCCTATAAAATTTTGGAAAAAATGGGTGCAGATATACAGTATGAGCTGCAAACTGATGTGTATGAGCCGATAGGCGATATAGTTGTTAATTATAGCGGAAAATTAAAAAGTGTTACAGTGGATGAAAATATAGCATGGCTTATTGATGAACTTCCTGCACTTTCTATTGCCATGGCTTGCGCGGACGGTGTCAGCAAAGTAAGCAACGCAAAAGAACTTAGAGCAAAAGAGAGCGATAGAATTATCTCTGTGTTGACAGGACTGGAGAAATGCGGAGCTATATGCAAAGAGGTTGACGACGGTTATGAGATAATCGGAGGAGAGTTGAAAAAAAGCAATATAGATAGTTTTGGAGATCATAGGATTGCTATGAGTTTTGCAATTGCAGGACTTGTTTGCGGCATGGAGATCGAAGATATAGAATGCATCAACACATCTTTTCCAAACTTTTTTGAAATACTAAGCAAGATCACAAAAGTAGAAAAATGAAAATAGAGCTTGCTTCTTCATATGGTTTTTGTTTCGGTGTTAAGAGAGCCATAAAGATAGCAGAGTCGCATCCAAAAAGCAAAACCTATGGACCTTTGATACACAACAAAGATGAGATTGACAGACTTAAAAATAGCTACGATATAGGGCTTGTAGAAAAGTTCAGCGAGATAGCCCCAAATGAAACTATAGTCATAAGAACACACGGCATACCGAAAAAAGAGCTAGAGGTTCTAAGAGAACAAAATAATAGCATTATAGATGCTACTTGTCCTTATGTGACAACTCCGCAGCAGATTGTTAAACAGATGAGTGAAGAGGGGTATGATGTGGTCATTTTCGGCGATATCAATCATCCTGAGATAAAAGGCGTAATGAGCTACGGGCAAGATGTTGCAAGGGTTTTTGTCATAGACAATGAAGAGAAAATAAAAGATCTTGATATTAGAAATAAAGTCGCAGTGGTGGCGCAAACTACTAGAAAACACGAAGACTTTATGAAGATAGTTCATGCCCTTATACTCAATTCAAAAGAAGTAAGAGTGTTTAACACTATATGTAATGCAACTTTTGAAAATCAAGATGCTGCAGCAAAACTTGCCAAAAAAGCAGACATTATGATCGTTATAGGCGGAAAGCACTCTTCAAATACAAAACAGCTCCACTCAATATGCAAAATGTATTGTGATGAAAGTTATTTGATAGAAAATGTTTCAGAATTAAATCTAGACTGGTTTAAAAATAAAGAATACTGCGGCGTTACTGCCGGCGCTTCAACGCCGGACTGGGTCGTTGACGATGTTATTAATAAAATAAAAACATTAAAATAAACTACTTTAAATTAATTATAGTATAATACTGCCACATTAGGCAAATTATAAGGAAAGCGGCATGAAATTCGAAGATATCGAAATAGAAGAGGTTGATTTTGGAGCAATGCTCGAAGAATCATTCAAAAGAGAAGAATCAGGCAATGATTTAGTTGAGGGTAAGATCATAAAAATTAATGAGGGTGAAAACCAAGCATTGATCGATATAGGAAGAAAAAAAGAAGCTATAATCAATCTTGATCAATTAAAAAATAAAGAAGACGGATCTTTGTTGTTCAATGAAGGTGACAAGATAAGTGTTGTTGTAACAGGACATAGAGGTGATAGACCTATAGTTTCTTATGAAATGGCTAAAAAAAGAGAAGCATTGAATGCTTTTATAGACAGTTACGATGAAACAAACGAATACCAAATTGAAGGTATTGTTACTAAGAAAAACAAAGGCGGATATATTCTCGAGTGTGACGGTATGGAATTTTTCATGCCAAGAGCATTGGCTTACTTCAATCAAAAAGCTGATCCGGTAGGCAAGAAAGTAAAAGCAATAATCACAAAAGTCGATAAAGACAGAGGTTCTGTAGTTGTTTCAAGAAAAGAGTTGATCGATAGAGAAAAAGGGAAGATAGATGAGATAGCAGAAAAGTTACTTCAAGACAAAATAGTCGTTGAAGGTACTATCAAAATGATCACTAGTTATGGCGTGTTCGTTGATGTTGGCGGAGTTGATGGACTGGTTCACTATTCGCATATATCGCACAAAGGACCTGTTAATCCTTCAAAATACTATAAAATAGGAGACAAAGTAAATGTTGTTGCGCTTGATTACGATAAAAAGAAAAAACATTTATCATTGTCAATGAAAGATGCATGTAATGATCCATGGAATGAGATCGATAACATTATCTCAAAAGGCGATACAGTTAATGCAGTAGTTAGCAATATTGAGCCTTATGGCGCTTTTGTTGACCTTGGCAATGATCTAGAGGCTTTCTTGCATGTTTCTGAAATATCATGGGATAAAAATGTTAAACATCCAGGCGATTATATAAAATCAGGTCAAACTATCAAAGTAGAGATTATTGAAGTAGATAAAGATAAAAAAAGATTAAGAGTAAGCGCTAAAAACTTGATCGACAAACCTATAGACAGCTTTGCTTCATCGCATAAAATCGGCGATATAGTAAAAGGCACTATAACATCATTGACTGATTTTGGTGCATTTGTAAAAATAGATTCACTTGAAGGTTTATTGCACAATCAAGAGATATCTTGGGACAAAAGCCAAAATGCTAAAAACTCATTGAAAGTTGGCGATGAAGTAGAAGTTAAAATCATAAATATCGATACTAAAACAGGTAAGATCTCTTTGAGTAAAAAATCACTTGAAGATTCACCTCTTAAAAAATTCGCTTCAACACATAAGGTTGGCGATATAGTAAACGGTACAGTGAAAGACAAAAAAGATTTTGGTCTATTTATATCACTTGATGATAAAGTTGATGCTCTTATAAGAACAGAAGATCTTGCCCCATTGAAATTTGACGAAGTGGAAAAAGGTCAAGAAATAAGCGGTGTTATCGTTTTGCTTGATGATGCAAATGACAAAATAAGAGTTTCTGTAAGAAGATTAGAGAGACAACAAGAGAGTGACAATCTAGCCAAGGTTAACAAGAGCCAAGACGACAGTATGACTCTCGGTGATATATTAAAAGATCAATTAAAAAAATAGTAGAGGCAAAAATGTCAAAAAAAACTATAGTTGTATGTGATCATATCCATGAAAATGGATTAAAAATATTACAACAAGATTCTGATATTATAATGATAAATGCGGCCGATGAGCCGAAAGATAAATTAGTTAGAGAAATATTGCCGCAAGCCGATGTAGCGATAACAAGAAGTTCTACTGATGTGGACGACTTTTTCTTAGAGCATGGAACAAAACTAACATCTATCGTAAGAGCAGGTGTTGGCGTAGATAACGTTGATATTGATGCTTGCAGCAAAAAAGGAATAGTTGTAATGAACGTTCCGACTGCAAACACGATAGCAGCTGTGGAATTAACAATGACGCATATGCTTTCATGCGCTAGAAGTTTTCCTTATGCGCATAATAATTTAAAGCTTGATAGAGTATGGAGAAGACAAGATTGGTACGGTACTGAACTTTTTGGAAAAAAACTTGGAATTATCGGTTTTGGAAATATAGGTTCACGCGTAGGAAAAAGAGCAAAAGCTTTTGAAATGGATGTAGTAACTTATGATCCATACATCGATCCTACGAAAGCTACGAATTTTGATATTGGCTATACGACTAATTTTGATGATATTTTAGTTTGCGATATTATAACAATACATACTCCAAAAACTGAAGAAACCGTAGGAATGATAGGCACAAAAGAAATTGCCAAAATGAAAGACGGTGTAATACTTATAAATTGCGCTAGAGGCGGTTTATATGAAGAACAAGCGCTTTTAGATGGACTTAAATCCGGAAAAATTGCAAAAGCAGGTATCGATGTGTTTAACAAAGAGCCGGCAACGGATCATCCGCTTTTAGACTTAAATAGTGTTACGGTTACGCCTCATTTGGGTGCAAATACACTTGAGTCTCAAGAAAATATTGCAATTCAGTCAGCTGAAAATGCTATCTTGGCAGCTAAAAATATAGCTTTCCCTAATGCTCTTAATTTGCCGATAAAAGAGAATGAGCTGCCGGATTTTATGAGACCATACTTAGAACTTGCCCAAAAAATGGGCAATCTATCGGCGCAGTTAAATAAAAGTGCAGTTAAGTCGATAAAAGTTACTGCCAAAGGTGAAATTTCAAATTTTATAGAATCACTTACAACATTTGTAACCGTTGGTGTGCTTAGCGAATCTATTGCCGATCAGATTAACTATGTAAATGCAGAATTTGTAGCAAAAGACAGAGATATAGAGATCATAAAAGAGACAAAACCGAATTCTAGCGGATTTTTAAATAAATTGAATATCAAACTAACTACTCAAAATGGGACCTTCACCATTTCAGGTACAGTATTTGAAGGTACGGTACAAAGAATCATAGAGATAGACGATTATACCGTCGATGTTGAGCCAAAAGGCGCTATGATATTCTTTAGAAATACCGACACTCCGGGCGTTATCGGTGATGTAGGTAGAATTATTGCAGAGTATAATCTAAATATTTCTGATTTTAGACTAGGCAGAGATAATAAAAAACAAGCTCTAGCGGTTGTTAGAGTTGACGGTGAAATCAAAAAAGAATTACTTGAAGAGTTAGCACAATTAAAAGCCTGTATAAACGTATCTTCTGCAACGATATAATAAACACTTGATTTTGCTACTCTGAAAAATTACAAAACATATATATTATATTAAGGAGTCTGCATGAAGGTGAGAAATTATCTCATACTCATGTGTTTTACTATTCCCATGTTCGGTGGGGAAGTAAATCTTGAGCTAAAAGAAGCGTTAAATATTTTAAAGCAAAAAAATCTAGAAATTAAAATAGCCGATTTTGATTCTCAGATGAAAAGAATTGAATCAAAACTTCCAAATAGTATGAGATTTGGTAAAATAGATGCAACGCTAAGCGCAATGAGATCTAATGATGCGGGAAATGTATTTGGATTCAAGCTCCAAAGCAGAGAAGCAAGTTTTGGTGATTTTGGTGTCGGTGAATTTGATCCTGCAAACCCAAATGTACTATCTGTTCAACCATACGATCTTAACTACCCAAAAGCAAGAAATCACTATCTTACAAAAGTTTCATATCAAGTTCCTCTTTTTACGGGCGGTAAAATAACTCTATATAGTTCTATAGCCCACAAAATGTACGAAATGAGCAAGATAGACAAAGATAAAGTGGTAGCTCAAAAAGTTTATGAAACAAAAAAAACATTTCATGATATAACATTGGTCGAGAACTATATAACAAACCTATCAAAAATTACTAACAATATTGACAGGCTCGAATCAATAGTAAAAGAGATGGTAAAAGAGGGTTATGCCATACAAACAGACCTTCTTGAAGTTCAAGCGCACAAAGCAGACGCAGGGAGTATGTTGATACAAGCAAAACTCAATAGAGAAGTTGCATATCAGTATCTATCGTTTTTGCTAAATACAGAAGTTGAGTCTATCAAAAAAACAAGCGAAATGGCTCCTTTGAACATTCCTGGTAAAAAAGAGATCGAAACAAATAGTTATGATATTCAAAAAGCGCTCATTGGGCTTGATATCACAAAAGATGCCCTGTGGCTGCAAAGAGTATCTTTCTTCCCGACAATAGGTGCATTTGCAGAATATGGAAGCGCTGATAATATTATTTTTAGTGATTTTCACGATAAAGATTTTTATACTATCGGCGTGCAGGCTTCTTGGAATTTGTTCAATGGTTTTAGCGACAGTCTTAATCTTCAAAAAGCAAAAATTGAAAATTTTAAAACTATGACTCAAGTTGAAATGGCAAAATCCGGAACCGAGCTAAAAGTCAAACAGTTGCAAAGTGAAGCGCTAAGTAATTTAGAGATGGTTAAAAGTGATGAGGCAAGACTAAAATTTGCATCACAAATATATGAAAATTATTTGGCAAAATACAAAGAGGGCATGATATCCATAGGCGATGTTTTGGTAAAGCAGTCAAAAGAATCAGAAGTTTTACTAAAACTATTAACAACTAAAAATAATTATAATGCAAAAGCATTTGAACTTGATACGATAATAAAAGAAGGAGAATAGGGTATGAAATTGAAAATTTTAGCAATATTGCTAGCTACGGTATATACTTTTGGAGCAAATATAACTTTAAGCGGCAGCGTAATATCGGACAATCAAAAAATGTTAACAAGCCGAAATATGGGATATGTTAAAAAAATGCTGGTAAGCGAAGGTGATTTTGTTAAAAAAGGTCAGCTTTTGTATGTTATAGATTCAACTGAAAATAATTCTGCTATTACTATGCAAAGAAATCAGTTAAGCAATATAGAAACAAATTTGGCAAGACATGAGAGACTTTATAAAAAAGGTATGGTTTCTAGATATGATCTTGAAAATCTAAGGCTTGCTGCAAAAAACCAAAGAGAGATGGTTAGAATTGCTGAGACACAAGATAATTATTTGCAAGTTAGAGCGCCGAATGACGGAATTATAGTTGCCAAAAAACTAAATCAAGGCGAGATGGCAGCGCCTGGCATGCCGGCACTTGTTTTGACGGATATGAGCAGACTTAGGGTTATGGCTGAAATCAGCGAAAGTAATCTTAAAAATATTAAGATCGGTCAAAGCGTAAAAGTAGAAGTTCCATCAGCAGGATTAAAAACAACAGGTGTTGTTTCGTCTATAATACCGGCATCAAATCCAATGACACATAAATTTACTATCAAAATAAAATTTGATAGAGGCAGCACGATGGTGTATCCTGGCATGTATGCTAGAGTAAATATTTTAATTTAAGAAGATATTAATGAAAGAAATAATTTCATATAAAGTCAAAGATATTGCAGGAAAGCTTGCTCTTGGTTTTCTAAAAAATCCCCTAACAGCGCTTCTCGGCGCTTTTTTGCTTTTTATGGGGTATCTGTCTTTAAATATTATGCCTAGAGAAGAAGATCCGCAGATCGCTATAAGCGGCGGAAGCGTAATGATAGTAATGCCGGGCGCAACGGCTGCAGAAATAGAAAAAGTTATTGTTAATTCACTGGAGAGAAAACTTAGAGAGATCAAAGGGATAGAGCATATCTACGGCATGGCAATGGATAATGTAGGTGTTATAAATGTTATGTACCATATCGGAGAAAACAGAGAAGACTCAAATCTGAAGCTTTATGATAAAGTTATGCAAAATATGGATGAACTTCCAAAGGGCGCTATGCAGCCGCTTATCAAACCTTTTGATATCGATATAGATATTCCTATGGTTACCGCGGCTTTTTATGTAAAAGATCCTAAAAAAGTCAATCAAGTTACTTTGTATAACAAAGTAAGATCCTTGCAGCAGCAGATAAATGAAGTTGAAAATGTATCCAAGACTTCGCTAAAAGGAGAGCATAAAACTCAATACAATGTTCAAGTTGACCTAAATAAACTTGCAGGATACAATCTCTCTTTGGGTCAGATCATGCAAGGAGTAAAATCCGTAGCAAGTAATGTCCCTGATGTTAAAAGCAGAACAAATGATGGACAGCTTGTTGTATTTGGCATTAAAAATGCTATTGAAAATGCAGAAGATGTCGGCAATATCGCTGTTGCCGATTACGGCGGATCGCTTATATATCTTAGAGATGTTGCTACCGTAACAGAAGGTACTGATGTTCAAAACTTCAAAAACGCATCAATTTGGCATAAAGATGATGTGGATTCTAAGATGAGCAAAGAATATACCCAAACCACGCTTAGCATATCAAAGTTAGCAGGCACTAATGCAGTTAATGTTGCCAATAATGTAATGGAAGTTTTGAAAAAGAACGAAAAGTCGCTTTCAGACGCAGGCATAGGCTATGTGATCACAAGAAACTACGGCGTAAGAGCAGATAATGCCGTCAATGAACTAATGCATCACCTTATTATTACAATTATTATAATTTCAATAATGCTCATATTTGCGCTTGGCTGGAGAGAGTCATTGATAGTTACTTTTACCGTTCCTGCTATTTTAGCCATTACGCTTTTCATAGCAAATTTAGGTGGACAAAGTATCAACAGGATCACACTGTTCGCATTTTTGCTTTCTTTAGGTCTTTTGGTCGATGCGGCTATCATAGTTATAGAAAATATACACAGGCATTTGCATTCGCATACTTCAAACCATGAGAGCATAGAAGAGCTGCTAGTAGAGGCAACAGATGAGATAGGACCGCCGACAAACATTGCAACGCTCGCCATTATCTTGACAATGGTTCCTATGGCGTTTGTAGGTGGCATGATGGGATCGTTTATGAAGCCAATTCCGCTTAATGTTCCTGTTGCGCTTGTGGCATCTTTGTTTGTTGCATATATATTTACACCATATTTGGCTTTGAAGCTTTTAAAAAAACCAAAACACGACAATCATCACAGTGAAGGGACAAAATAATGGAAAAGTTTGAAAGTTTTGTCTATGAAATTTTAAATACGCCAAAAAAGAAAAAGATGGTATTGCTGCTCACTGCATTAGCATTTGTATTGGCAATTTTGATGTTCCCTACAAAAATAGTATTGGCAAAAATGCTTCCCGGTAAAAGTGACAATACCTTTTCTTTGTATGTTGATGCGCCATCAGGTACATCAATAGAGCAGACAAATAAAATAAGCGGGTGTGCTGTCGATATATTAAAAAAAGAGAAAGAGGTTCTAAATATTGAATTGTTTTTAGGTCAAGGACTGCCACTCGATTACGCAGGTCTGGTAAAAGGAAGCGGAATGAAGCAAAGTGAAAATGTTGCAGAAATATCCGTTAATCTAACAGATAAACACGAAAGAGACGAGCCTTCATATCTAATGACACAAAGGCTCAGGCCCATCATTCAAAAAGAGTGCAGCAATATAGTAAAAAATACATCTATTAAGTTTGTAGAACAGCCCGCAGGTCCTCCTACAATGGCATCAATCGTAGTTGAAGTATATGGAAACGATAATAAAAAGATACGAAATATATCAAATGAAGTTGTAAATATCTTAAGTCATACAGATGGGCTTGTGGATGTTGATATAGTGGGGGACAAGCTTTATCAAAAATATCAACTGATACCGGATAAAGAAAAAATCGCACAAAGCGGCGTGAGTGTCGAGCAGCTTAATAATATACTTTATTTGGCATTTGAAGGTATGGTAGTAGGTCAGAAAAACAATCAGGATTATTCCGATCAGATACCGATATTTCTATCACTGGATAAAGAGAGTAAGAGTATAGCATCATCGAGTGAAGATGAAGTGATGTTTAAACTATCATCTTTGAATCTTATGAATCAAATGGGTATGCAAATACCGGTTAGCGAACTTATTACTTTGAAAAAAATTGAAAATAATCCTGTGATCATGCATAAAAACTTAAATAAAATGATGAATGTCGTAGCCGAAACAGATATGGTGTCACAAGTTTATCCTTTGCTTGATGCACGAGACAAGATGATGGAGTATTTTTCAAAAAATTATGAAGTTAGCAAAGTTCCGGGCATGTCGACATATATGTTCGATCTGAATTTGAAAGATAAGAAAACCGGCGAAGAGTTCTTGCTTAGATGGGATGGTGAGATGAAAGTCACACTTGATACCTTTAGAGATCTTGGCGGCGCATTTATAGCTGCGCTTGTGCTTATTTTCTTATTGCTTGTTATATACTATAAAAGTTTTGCGCTTAGCGGAATCGTGCTTTTGGGCTCATTTCTCTCTATTATAGGAGTTATTTTCGGACATCTTGTTGCAGACATCGTAACAACCGATACCTTCTTTTTAACAGCAACCTCGCTTATAGGCTTTATAGCGCTTATGGGTATTAGTTCGAGAAACTCATTGCTACTGATTGATTTTGCAAAATCTCTTATGGTGTGCCACGGTATACCAAAAAGAAGAGCTATTGCCGTTGCTGCTGCTACAAGAGCAAAACCAATAGCATTAACAGCTATTGCGATCATACTAGGTTCTGCATTGCTTGCAAGTGACCCTATATTTGGAGGACTTGGCGTTGCTCTAATTTCTGGTACCGTAGCGGCTGTTTTTGTATCACTTTTGTTTATTCCTATACTTATGGATAACTCTAAAGCTATGGATTTTGAGCCTGAGGCTTGTGAAGCAAAAGATAATATTGTCATAACAAAATAGTCAAAAAAAATCGTTATTCCCGCGAAAGCAGGAGTGGCGATATCTCCAATTTTCGCTTCTTTAACCAATCATAGGGTATAATTGATATATTTTATTTTATAAAAGGATTATTAATGGCTACAATAGGCATGGGTGATATCAAAAAAGGCGTTAGACTTGAGCTTGATGGAAATCCATACAAAGTTATAGAATTTCAACATGTTAAACCGGGCAAAGGCGCGGCATTTGTTAGATGCAAGATAAAGCACTTGAGCAGCGGTAAGGTAATAGAAAAAACTATTCATGCAGGTGATAAGTTTGAAGTTCCAGCGCTTGAGCAAAAAACTATGCAGTATCTTTATGATGACGGCGAGTATCTGCAATTTATGGATAATGAGACTTATGAGCAGATAGGACTAACTAGAATGCAAGTAGGAGAAGATACATTTAGTTTTATGATCGACGGCATGAACGCTGATATCTTGTTCCATAACGGAAAAGCAATATCAGTTGAGATACCTCAAACAGTTGTGCTTAAAGTAGTAGAAACTCCGCCAAACTTCAAAGGTGACAGCCAAGGCGGCAAAAAACCGGCAACACTAGAGAGCGGCGCTGTTGTTCAAGTGCCTTTCCACATCCTAGAGGGTGAAATGATAAAAGTCGATACAGTTGAAGGCGTTTATCTAGAAAAAGCAAAATAGTCG
Source organism: Sulfurovum sp. (assembly GCA_020721345.1). GTDB lineage: Bacteria > Campylobacterota > Campylobacteria > Campylobacterales > Sulfurovaceae > BN30871. The sequence continues at coordinate 67,650 of DYMX01000001.1, read as the reverse complement.
GAGGAAATCATGGCAAAAGTACTTGTTCCATTAGCGATCGGTTTTGAAGAGATCGAAGCCGTTAATCTTATCGACATCATGCGAAGAGGCGGGATAGATGTAGATATTGCCTATCTTGGCGATGAGTTTGCAAGTGATCTCGTAACTGGCGCGAACGGCATTGTAATACAAGGTCAAATTGATATCAATTTCGTTATATCTGATGATTATGACATGATAGTTCTGCCCGGCGGACATGGCGGAACAAATAGACTTGCCCAAGATAAAAAAGTCCAATCTTTACTGAAAGAATTTAAATCCAAAGACAAATATATAGGCGCTATATGCGCATCTCCTTACGCACTTCATGTTGCAGGAGTATTAAATCATAAATATACATGTTATCCATCAGTTCAAGAGCAGATAAGAATAGAGGGCTATACCGATAAGCAAAAAGTTGTTGTTGACGGCAAGGTAATGACTTCAAGGGGTCCTGGAACTGCTATATGTTTTGGACTTGAGATAGTCAAAACGCTTGTCGGCGTAGAAACATACGAGATGATAAAAGGCGGAACACTCAGTAATTTTTGCTAAGTGTTTTATAGTTTATTATTTATAATTCGCTATAATTTTCTTAATAGCCGGCAACATTTTGATCGCCGCTTTTTCACCTTCCAAAATCGCTTGATGCTTTGAATCAAAAGAGACAGAGCTAAGTCTTTCTAAATTCGGTTTTATAACAATATTTGCTTTTTTGAGTTCACTGTTTAGGGCAACTTGACTCATGATATTGATGCTTTGATCAAGCGTTTCAAGCAGTCCGCTAACGCCGCTTTTCGGTTTTGCCGATATATCGATCGCTATTACTATGTCCGCGCCCATTCTTTTTGCAGCGCTTACTGGCACAGGCTGGGTAAGTCCCCCGTCAACATAAAAGTTGCTTCCTATTTTTATCGCTTGAAAAACATTCGGTACGCTTGCGCTTGCTCTTACTGCCTGTCCGGTGTTTCCTGATGTAAAAACTGCGGTTGCGCCGGTATTTTTGTTTGTTGCAACAATTCCCAGCGGAATTTTGAGATTTTGTATGGGTCTGTTTTGCACGGATCTATTTATAAAATTTTGCAGCGCAATACCTTTTATAAAACCGTCTGTAGAGAGCGTAAAGTCCATCAGCCCGTCAGTTTCAAGGTCCATGGCTTTTTGTTGAAGTTCTATGCTGTTCATTCCGGACGCATAAAGACTTCCTATGACGGCACCCGCGCTTGTGCCTGTGATAATGTTTGGTTTTATGCCGTTTTGCTCCAACACTTTTATAACGCCTATATGAGCAAATCCTTTTGCGGCTCCGCCTCCAAAAGCTATAGCGATTTTCGGTTTTTTGTGCGCAGGTTTAGGCACAATTATGTTTTTCTGACCCTCATTGCATCCTGTAAAAAAAAGGATTATAGATAGTAAAAACAGATTGACAATCTTCATCGTAATCCTTGTAGTTTAGAATGTGCAATTATACGATAAAAGTCTAAATTATGATATAATATTGTCTTAATTTTTGGAGTTAATAAATGGAATCATTGCTTATAGCAGTCGGTATATTTGTTGGGATATTGTCCGGTTTCTTTGGGATCGGCGGTGGAACGGTAAGTGTTCCCATACTGCTTTATATGGGATTTGATATAAAGCAAGCGATCAGTATATCGGTTTTCCAAATGTTGATCGGCTCAATTTTAGGTTTTTTTATACATAGAAAAAGCGGTACTTATAATGCTTCAAAAAAAGTCTATTTTGGATACGGCGGAATAGTCGGAGCTATTATAGGCGCATATTTGGTAAAAGTTCTTGAGTCTGATATTTTGGAATGGCTGTTTTTATCATTAGTGGTATTTACGCTTGTTAAGCTGTTCTTGTCAAATCCGCAGCCTTCAAAAGAAGAAATATATAATCCGTATTTATATACGGCAATAGGGTTTGGTATAGGTATATTTTCAGGAATGCTCGGTGTCGGCGGTTCTATACTGATGACTCCGATACTTGTAAGTTTTCTAGGTTTTTCACTTAAAAAAGCTTCGGCAGTTGGACTATTCTTTGTGATATTTTCATCGTTTTCATCGTTTGTATCGCTCTCATTTTTAGGTCTTATGGATTATAAACATGGACTGCTTTTAGGTATAGGTTCGCTTTTTGGTATATGGATAGGAATATGGCTTTTGCAAAAAATAAAGATAACGCATTATAAAAAATTTTTGGTAGTTTTTTATGTTCTTATATTTTTGCTTACAATAAATAAGATTTTAGGATAAATATGGATAGTATAAAAGTTTATGGGGCTAGAGAAAACAATCTAAAAAATATTTCTCTTGAAATTCCAAAGAATAAACTTGTCGTTGTAACCGGCTTAAGCGGAAGCGGTAAATCAACATTAGCATTTTCAACTCTTTACGCTGAAGGACAGAGAAGATATATAGAATCTCTATCTAGCTATGCAAGGCAGTTTTTGGGCAGAGTCGGCAAGCCGGATGTGGATAAAATAGAAGGTCTTACGCCTGCGATCGCAATAGATCAAAAAACAACATCAAAGAACCCAAGATCGACAGTCGGCACAATCACTGAAATTTATGACTACTTGAGATTGTTGTTTGCCAGAGTAGGAAAGCAGTATTGTCATGAGTGCGGCAAGCCTATATCATCAATGAGTGCAAGCGATATTATAAATGAAGTTTTAAAGCTTCCGGAAGAGAGCAAGATAGTCATACTCGCTCCGCTAGTTAAAGAGAAAAAAGGCTCATTTGCCGAGATGATAGAATCACTTCGCCATAAAGGATACGTAAGAGCTATTATAGACGGTGTAATGGTAAGACTTGACGAAGAGATAGAGCTTAGTAAAACAAAGAAACATACGATCAGGGTGGTTATCGACAGAGTTGTTGTGCATATCGACAACAAAGAGAGAATTGCAAGTGATGTTGAAAAGGCGCTTAAAGAGAGTTATGGTGAAGTTGAGATAGAGATAACAAACCATGAAGAGGTTGGATTTGAACATCAATTATTGCATTATTCCGAGCATTTGGCTTGCTTTGACTGCAAGATCAGTTTTGAGCCGCTTGAGCCAGTTAGTTTTTCATTTAATTCTCCAAAGGGCGCGTGCAGTACTTGCGATGGACTTGGTATAAGATATGTTTTGGATCTAAAAAAGATCATAGACAGCTCGCTTAGCATTGATAAGGGCGCTATAAAAATAGTATATGGATTTAACAAAAGTTATTACGCAAAATTTTTAAATGCTTTTTGTGAGTCGCAAGGGATAGATATACATAAACCATACGAAGACCTTGAAGAGTTTGAAAAGAAAGCCATTTTGTACGGAAACTCGGAAATAGTAAATTTTACATGGAAAAGACATGCTCTTAGACGCGAGTGGCCGGGAATCGTTAGAATAGCTTATGATATGTTCAAAGACGAAAGAGACCTAGCGGAGTATATGACAGAAAAAAAATGTGACAGATGCGACGGCAATAGACTCTCTCCACAAAGCTTGGCTGTCAAAATTGGGGATAAGAATATATCATGGGTGGTTAATCAGCCGATAGAAGAGAGTTACAAGTTTTTTAAAGATAATAAAAACTTTGATATTTTAACAGAACAGCAAAGTAAAATATCAGAATCAATATTGCGCGAAATCAATGAGAGGTTATTTTTCCTATATGATGTCGGGCTTGGATATTTAAGCTTAAGCCGTGATGCAAGAACGATCTCGGGCGGAGAAGCTCAAAGGATAAGAATAGCTTCCCAGATAGGTTCAGGATTAACCGGAGTTATGTATGTGCTAGATGAGCCTAGCATCGGGCTTCATGAGAGTGATACCATGAAGCTTGTTCGTACTCTAAAATCACTGCAGTCAAAAGGCAACAGTGTTATAGTTGTCGAGCATGACAAAGAGACTATACTCAATGCAGATTATGTTGTTGATATAGGACCGGGTGCTGGAGAGTATGGCGGCGAGATAATATTTAGCGGCAATTTAGAAAAATTAAAAAAAGCGAAAACACTAACAGCCGACTATCTTTTTGACAGAAAAAAGATAGAATACACGCACGATAGAGCGCAAGAGAGATTTATAGAGATAAAAAATGTTACATTGAATAATATCTCAAATCTATCAGCAAAAATTCCTCTAGGTAATTTTGTTTGTATAACAGGAGTAAGCGGTAGCGGTAAAAGTTCACTTATACTTCAAACTTTATTACCTACAGCTTTAGAAATTTTAAATCGCGCTAGAAAAGTAAACAAAGTAGACGGCGTAGAGATAACCGGACTTGAAGAACTTGACAAGGTAATATACCTTGATCAAAATCCTATAGGAAGAACACCTCGGAGTAACCCCGCTACATACACTGGCATAATGGATGAGATAAGAAAACTATTCGCAGGTACAAAAGAGGCAAAACTTAGAGGCTATCAAGTTGGAAGATTTTCGTTTAATGTAAAAGGAGGAAGATGTGAAAAATGTCAAGGCGACGGAGAGATAAAGATAGAGATGCACTTTTTGCCGGACGTTATGGTGCAGTGCGACAGCTGTAGAGGAAAAAGATACAATCAGCAAACATTAGAGGTTTTATATAGAGGAAAAAGCATAGCAGATGTTTTATCTATGAGCGTAACTGAAGCGCTAGAGTTTTTTAAAGCAGTTCCGGCAGTTTTCGTAAAACTTCGCACCCTTGAAGCTGTTGGGCTTGGATATATCACACTTGGACAAAATGCAACAACGTTAAGCGGGGGAGAAGCTCAAAGGATAAAACTAAGCAAAGAACTCAGCCGTAAAGATACGGGAAATACTCTTTATATACTTGATGAGCCGACAACCGGACTTCATTTTGCCGATGTAGATAGGTTGACAGGTGTGCTTCATCATCTTGTTGAACTTGGAAACAGCGTAGTGGTTATAGAACACAATCTAGATATGATAAAAAATGCCGATTTTATTATAGATATGGGTCCTGAAGGCGGAAGCAAAGGAGGCGATATCATCGCTATCGGAACTCCATCAGAGCTTGCGAGCAATTACAAGCAAAGCGGAAGCTACACCGGAGAGTACTTGGCAAAAGAGCTTAAGCTGTAATCATATCAATATCGATTGTAGTGATTATTGTGTTTATGATGATGGTTATCTTCCATAGTATCGTACTTGGAAAATATAAAGCTATAGGCATTTTTGAATATCAACAAGAGTACAATTCCTGCTAATACTTGGTATCCAAGAGCCCATGTCAATAAAAAATTATGATTTGACATGATAAGCTTAAATAGGGATAGCCTAAATCCTGCAATAACGGTAAAAATAAAAATAATACCGGTTATATAGGGTAAATATATGAAATATACCAGCAAGAAGAGCTCTTCGTAGCCATCAGGGAAAAATATGCTTTCATCCCAGCTTACATCTTGGTTGAAAAATTGACTAGCCCTATCTTGTTTAAGCATGGTTTACTCCATCAGTTTTTTTAATTATATCATAAAAATATGGCATTAAAATGATAAAATAAATTTTATTAAAAAATAAAACCAAAAAGAGAGTTAATGAAGACAGTTACTATTATAGATACATTTGGATATTTTTTCCGTTCATACTATGCGCTTCCGGCTCTTAGGAACAGCGAAGGGTTTCCGACGGGACTCTTGACGGGTTTTATAAATCTTATAGATTCCCTAAGACGCGAACATGCAACCGACTATATAGTTTTTGCGCTTGACAGCAAGGGAGATACATTTAGAAAAGAGATATTTGATAACTACAAAGCAAATAGGCAAGCACCCCCTGAGGATCTGACGTTTCAGCTTCCTATCGCTATAGAATGGATAAAGAAAATGGGATTTGCGAATATCTCAATGAATGGATTTGAAGCAGACGATATCATAGCCGCTATAACACATTTGGCAAAAAATGACGGGCTCAAAGTCAGGATAGTATCACATGACAAAGATTTATATCAGCTTATAGATGACGGCGTGGTCGTACTCTATGACAGCGTCAAAAAAAGTGAGATAGATGAAGCGGGATGTGTTGAAAAGTTTGGCGTAAATCCAAAAGATTTTATAAATTTTCAAGCAATACTAGGAGATAGCTCTGACAATGTCCCTGGAGTTAAAGGCATAGGACAAAAAGGCGCAAGCGAGCTGATAAATAAGTATCATACGCTTGAGGCCATATATGACGACATAGAAAATGCAGGCACTCCAAGAATGCAAAAGTTGCTAATTGAGAGCAGAGATAGCGCATTTATGTCAAGAGAACTTGTAACTATGAAGCATGATATAATTGATGGTTGTGAATGGAATAATTTTAAATTTGAAGATAAAAACTATCTTGCTTGTCTTATCCATGAGTTTGAAAAATATGAAATGAAGCAAGCTCTTAAAAAAGCAGATATCAAAAAGCCCAGCGAAGCTCCTGATTGCCTCATCATGGAAGACAAAAAAGATAGATTATCATTTGAAGCAATAACTCTTGACACAAAGGAAAAATTAAATAGCGTTATATCAAAATTAAATAAAGATACATTGGTTGCATTTGATACCGAGACAACATCTCTTGATACCAAAGAGGCAAATTTGGTCGGGTTTAGTTTTTGTACGGACAGCAAAAAAGCATATTATGTTCCTGTAGGACATAGTTATTTGGGCGTCCCGGAACAAGTTGATCTAAATGACGCCTTGAGTGCTATTAAAAAAATACTCTTAAGTAAAATAGTAGGACAAAATCTAAAATATGATCTTTCATTGCTTTACAACAGATATGATATCGCAGCGGTATATCCATACGGGGACACTATGATACTTGCATGGCTTAGTAATCCTGCAAAAAGAGTGGGACTGGATTATTTGGCAAAAGAATATTTTGACTATGATATGAAGTCTTTTAGCGATACCGTCAAAAAAGGAGAGAATTTTTCTAGTGTTTCCATTGAAGACGCGACTTTTTATGCAAGTGAAGATGCTTGGATGACATATCTGCTTTTTGGCGCAATAAATAAAAAATTAGAATTATCGTCGCTCGAGCAACTGAAAACAGTTGCCAAAAATGTTGAGTATCCTTTTATTAATGTGTTAGCAAAAATGGAAAAAACAGGCATAGGGGTTGATCTAAAAAAACTTGAGGAATCAAAGATCAACCTATCACATAAAATAGAGCTTTTAACTAAAGAGATATATGAGTTGAGCGAAAGCGAGTTTAATATCCGCTCAACTCAGCAGCTCGGCGTTGTTTTGTTTCAAAATCTAGGACTTAAAGGCGGTAAAAAAACAAAAACCGGCTACAGCACAAATGAAGCAGTGCTGGAAAGTCTCGTAAATGAGCATCCGATCATAGAAAAACTACTTGTTTATAGAGAATACACAAAGCTTTTATCAACTTATATTGAACCGCTTTTGATCCTTGGCAAAAAAGATAAAAATCACAGAATATATACATCTTTTCTTCAAACAGGAACAACGACAGGCAGACTTAGCTCAAAAAATCCAAATCTACAAAATATTCCCGTAAGAAGTGAACTCGGCAGAAGCATAAGGGAAGCCTTTGTTGCTAAAAGCGGATATAAACTTGTAAGTATAGACTATTCACAGATAGAGCTTAGGTTATTAGCGCATTTTTCACAGGACAAAGCTTTGCTTGACGCTTTCAATTCCGGACATGATATACATATGACAACGGCAATTAAGCTTTTTGGGCAAGAGCATGCAAGGGAAAAAAGACATATAGCCAAATCTATAAACTTTGGACTTTTGTACGGCATGGGACCAAAAAAACTCTCAACTGAACTTGGAATTTCACAGATAGAAGCTAAAGAGATAATAGCTAACTATTTCAAGACTTTTGCTACAGCCAAACATCTATTGGACAGTATTGAAGAAGATGTAAAACATAGCGGATATGTAGAGACGCTTCTTGGGCGAAGAAGGTTTTTTGATTATGCAAATGCAAACGGTATGGAGAAAGCTGCATTTCTTAGGGAAGGTACAAATACAAAGTTTCAAGGGAGCGCGGCTGATCTTATAAAGATGTCGATGATCGAGATAGATACGCTTATCATAGAAGAAGATCTTGATGCGTTTATGCTTCTTCAAATCCACGATGAACTTATATTTGAAGTAAAAGCCGAAAAAGCAGAGGCTCTTAGCAAAAAATTTGCCCATATTATGGAAAAAATATATGAGCTTTCCGTGCCGCTTGAATGTTCGGTTTGCATTGGCGATAATTGGGGCGAGTTGAAGTAAGGAGGATCGTTGCGCTTGAAATAGTTATTCTACTATAAAATCCTCAACATCTATATCGTCGTTTTCAAGCATAAAATCTTTTTCATTAACCCCGATCTTTTTTACTTCATCTCTATTGCCGCAGATCAAAGGATGCCACTGCGGAAGCGGAAGATCTTGATACATTAGTCTATATGCGCAAGTATCAGGGAGCCAGCTATATGCGGCGACCTTCTGGGGTGTTAGTTTGATACATTCCGAAACTATCTCAAATCTATTTTCATAGTCAGCGCATTTGCCGTGTTTATCATAATGTGAGTTTAGCAAAACGTGGGCAATATAAATCTTAAAAAAAATCTATTTTTGATATAATCATCAAAACTTTTTTTAGGAAAACCGCTTGGGTATATTTCAAAATTCCGTTCTAAGAAACACAAAACAAGATGAAGCCCTCATAGCTCACAGATGGGCATCTTTTCAGGACTATTTGGCAAAAACAGAAGCTATCAAAGGTTTCAAAGAAGAGATATATCAAGACGGATTTTTAAAAGATGTATTTGAGAACTGCTTAGGTTATACGCTTAAAACTTCAAATCCGAACAATTATAGTTTAGACAGAGAACAAAAAAATGAAACTGATGGTAAAAAGGCAGACGGTGCTATTTATCTTGATAGAGATTCGATTGGAGGCAAAGCCCTCAATGCGAGTCTTCAGCAGACAGCTCACGGCGCTGGCGCCGTTAAAGACAAAGTAGTTGTAGGCGTCATAGAGCTAAAAGACCAAAAGAGTAAAAATCTCGACTCCATCGAAGCTCAAGCATTTGGATATCATGCATCACACGCCAACTCCCGTTATATCATCATATCAAACTTTGATGAGTTGAGATTTTATATCGATAAAAAGAGCTATTATGAAAAATTTAACCTTTTTAACCTTGATTATGAAGAGTTTAGAAGACTTCATCTCATGCTTAGTTTTGAGAGCATTTCGAGCGGACTTACAAACAGACTTCTTGAACAGTCAAATAGGTTCGAAGTAGATATATCAAAACAGCTCTATCGTGATTTTAGCGATTTTAGAACGCACCTGTTTGAAAATATCGTGAAGAATAATATAGACATAGACAAACAAACCCTCCTTAGACTTACCCAAAAGCTATGTGATAGGCTTGTGTTTATCCTCTTTGCAGAAGATAGAGGACTTCTAAGACCAAACACTATCAAAGAGATAAGAGAAGAGTTTAAAAATCAAAAATTCACTTCCTACACTCTATACGATATGTACAAGTTTTACTTTGACGCCATAAGCGAGGGTAACGATAGGCTTGATATCCCGCAGTATAACGGCGGACTGTTTGTAAAAGATGAACTACTCGACAGCCTAAAGATAGACGACAAGCAGATAGACTTAAAAGCTCAAAAACTTAGCGATTATGACTTTATGAGTGATATAGGCGTAAATATCTTGGGGCATATATTTGAACAGTCGCTTAGCGATATAGAAGAGTTAAATGCTTCCATAAACGATATAGAATTTGACCGCAAAAAAAGTAAACGCAAAAAAGACGGCGTATTTTACACTCCGGAATACATCACGCGTTACATCGTAGAAAATACCCTTGGCAAGCTTTGCAGTGATAAAAAAGCAGAGCTTGGCATCATGGATATCGAAGCGCCAAAAGACAGTAGGAAACCAACTAAAAAAGAACAAGCCACAAAAGAAAATCTTGAGATTTATAGAAATTGGCTTTTGGAACTGAAGATCCTTGATCCTGCATGCGGGAGTGGTGCATTTCTAAATCAAGCTTTGGAATTTCTCATCCGTGAACACAAAAGCCTACAGCAAAACCTTGTCATCATGGGCGATATTACCGCTTTTTACGATATCGAAGAGGGGATTTTGGAGCATAATCTCTACGGTGTGGATATAAACGAAGATGCTGTGGAGATAGCAAAGCTTAGTTTGTGGCTTAGAACGGCACAAAAGGGGAGAATGCTTACAAATTTGAGTGATAAGATAGTTTGCGCAAACAGTCTGCTTGATATGCCGTTTTGCAATGTCATTGCGACCACGAGCTTGCGTGGTGGGAAGCAATCCACGGATGGACTGCCGCGACCTGAAGGTCTCGCAGTGACGAACGATATTGGTTGTTTTGATGTGGTCATCGGCAATCCACCGTATGTAAGACAAGAAGCTATCAAAGACCAAAAAGAAGCACTAAGCCAAAAGTATGAAGTTTACAGTGGCACAGCGGACTTATATGTATATTTCTATGAGTTAGCTATAAGACTACTCAAACCAAATGGACTTACAGGCTTTATTTGTAGTAATAAATTTTTCAGAGCCAAATATGGAGAAAATCTGCGGAAATATATCCTAGAACATACAACTATCGAAGAGATAGCCGATTTTAACGGGGTCAAAGTATTTGAAGATGCCACAGTTGATAGTGCTATCACGATATTTAAAAAAGCAAAAATGAAAAAAAATCATGAGTTTAAAGTGGTAGATACCGACCTTGAAAATTACTCTACGATGTTACAAGGCGATCTAAGCGATACAAGCTTTACATTTTCAAATCCAGCCGAACTCATCATCAAGAAAAAGATAGAAGCCATCGGCACTCCGTTAAAAGAGTGGGATATAAATATTTATCGAGGCGTTTTGACGGGCTTTAATGAAGCATTTATCATAGATGGTGTAAAAAAAGATGAACTTATCAAAAAAGACCCAAAAAGTGCAGAGATTATAAAACCGCTTTTGAGAGGTAGGGATATAAACAAATATAGCTATGACTTTGCAGATAAATGGCTTATCAATGCCCATAATAATCCGCCTATTGATATAAATAACTATTCAGCTATAAAAGAACATTTAGATCAGTTTTATCCACAGCTTGAAAAGCGAACAGATAAAGGAGCTACACCATATAATTTAAGAAATTGTGCTTATTTAAAAGAGTTTGAAAAAGATAAAATAATATATCCGGATATTGGCACATTGGGATTTTGTTATGATGATAAAAAAATGTATTTTAATAATACAGTTTACTTTTTAAATACTGATTCAAAATATATTTTATCTATATTAAATTCTAAAGTAACAAATTATTGGTATTTGCAAATTAGTTCATCATTGGGCAATGGTGGAAGTAGAGGATTTAAGATATTTGTCGAACAAATTCCAATCCCTAAAATCACAGAAACCGAACAACAACCGTTTATAGAGCTTGTGGATGAGATATTGGAAGCCAAAGAGAAGATCAAAAAATACAAAAAACACTTTGATACTCTAAAAGCAGTGGACAAGATAGAGATAACCGAAGAGATAGAAAAGCTTGAGAGTTTGGTACAAAACAATGAAAACACCATCGACCAAATGGTTTATAAACTCTATGGGCTGACAAGTGAGGAGATAAAAGTGGTGGAGAGGAGTTGATGTTTATTTAAAAACTCTCATCAGACTCTTTTACCAAGTCAATAAATTTTTTACAACTAACATTAACAAGGCTACAAACCGCAGGAATTTTATATCTACTTTTATTTGTCGGTAGGTTGTTTTGTTTATTTTCGTCAGAAATCAAAATGAAATTCAAAATTTTTGCCCCAGATATTATTAATATATCATTTTCACCTACACCATCTTTGTGATAATTTTCCTCTTCAATTTCCAATAAGCTTTTTATTCTTTGTGCCATTGTTAAAACATCATTGTTTAATTTGTATTCTTGAGTGTTGTTACGAGTTAGCCATTGCCAACATTCCTCAGATTTATACTTAGTTTCCTTTAGTGCAATATCGGAAATCCAAAAATTATGTTTTTTAATTTGACTTTCTATCCACTCCCATAACCTAGGAAATTTTTCAATTGGGTATGTATCCCAACCATAAATGATTGACGAGGCATCAAAAATATACATTTTATATTGCCTCCAATTTATGAATATCTTTTATTTTGATATTATCCAAGAATGAACTAGCTTTTGATAATGTTATCTGGTTAGATTGAAGTGCATCAAGAACAGTATTGACAAATTTTTTACCAAAAATATTAATAGGTTCTCTAAATCTATATTCTCTACTTCCACCATCTTTTGACTCTGGCATAGGTTGGGTTTTTTTCCATTCTCGATATTTTGTATAATATTGCTTTAGTATATAGTTTTCATCTAATAATCGTCTTAATATAACCTCTGTACTAACACACCATTCTTTGCTATAATTTTTGAGATTTTCTTCGCACAACTCTACATTATTAATTGGAAAATTATTTAAATCTATTCTGGCTAAAAATTCATCTGGAATCAAAATATTACCAGCAAACTCGTTGGCTTCTTTTTCTTTGTCTCTATAGCTATAAAAATCATCATCATCATCAATAATACTTTCTTTATGCAACAGTAAATGTGCTAATTCGTGCATTAAAGTAAATGCTTCTGGTTTTTCGCTCATTTGTTTTTTTATGGCTATTATTGGGAGTGTTTCATAATATAAAGAAAATCCTCTTATTGGACTTTCTTTATCTATTTGCCACATTCCTTTGTAGCCATTACTTTTGAAAACCATAATTCCTTTGTTTTCAATTGCAGTCCTAAGTTTTGCAAAATTATTCTCATCATCTAAATTAAGCCAATTTCTAATATTTGATGCTGTTTTTTTAATATCATTGTAATTAATTAATGCTTCTGGATACCAATTGAACTCAATATAATCATTAAGGTTTTCTTTTAGGGAAAGATAGACTTCTCGTTGTCCTTCAATTTTTTCAATCAAAACCCTTAATTTATTAGTAAGTTCAGGTTTTTGATTTGTAATAGTACGAAACTGGAGAGTATAAATTTTTTCTTCACTTGCAGGATTGTCTTCTAGAAAAAAAAGTAAGCCCCTATTAAAATAAGATGCTATATTTTGTAATTGATTTATGGTTAGATTTTTTTTAAAGTCAATAACTTTGCTAAGCGTATCAAGAGAAATATTGGTATGTTTAGATAATTCTTGTAATGTGATACTTGCTTCTTCACAGCACCAAACAATTCTTCCAATATTAATATTTTCTACTTTTTCCATATCTTTTTATCGCCACTTGCTTAAATATACCTATTTTAATTTTTGATTAGTATAGCTTATTATAGCAAGATTTTTTAAATTTATTTAACTAGCTTTTTGATAATAATGATTAACTAAATGTGCCGACTAAAACTAACACCATAAAATAAGGCTACTCTCTATGGATTCCGTATCAAGTACGGAATGACGAGCAGGGCTTTTTTGGATTGCTTCGTCACTTTGTTTCTCACAATGACACCTCCCCCACCGACGCGGTTGCACTTTACCACAATTATAGTTTAGCACTTAAAATCACAAGAGGTTAGAAATATTGCATTTTGACATATTTTTATACTATATATTTGTTTTTTGATAATATTTTTATAGATTTATAAAAAGGTTTAATTATGCAAGATATTTTAACTATTGATACAAAGATTTATGTCATTCATGGTATGCAGGTGATGCTGAATTTTGATTTGGCTGAACTTTATGGGGTTGAGACAAAGAGAGTTAATGAGCAGGTTAAAAGAAATATAGAAAGATTTGATGATGATTTTATGTTTCAAATAAATGATATTGAATTTGATAATTTGCGGTCGCAAAATGCGACCACAAATTTAGTTATGACAAGAACTAACCCTTTTGCTTTTACGGAACAAGGAGTGTATATGCTTGCAACAGTATTGAAAAGTCAAGTTGCAGTTGAGATTACCAAGGAGATAATGCGAACTTTTACTAAGAAAAAAAATTTGTCTGTTCCATACTTTGATATCATTAAAAGACTTGAAAAACTTGAGACAAACGATAAAGAAACAAAAAAATTACTTCAAAAAGTTATACAAGCGGTGTCGATCATGCAAGATATTCAAGATGAGACACAGGTGTATACCAAAAAGATAGGTTTCAAGATGGATTAAAAATGAGTGGTTTTGATTTGAATCAAAAAGCAGCCAAACAAGACGATATTTATCTTAAATAAAGCAAATGTGTATAAAATAAACTTTTTAAAATCCGAGGAATAAAATGAATATTTTAAAGAAACTTTTTTCAATGAAAATAGCAGTTGCAATGATGATAATATTTGGCGCGATGATAGGAATTGCAACATTTATAGAAAATGATCATGGCACCGCTACAGCTCAAGCGCTAATATATAAAACAAAATGGTTTGAACTTTTTTTATTTTATTTTATAGCAATACTCTCATACCAAATACTTAATTTCAAATCCTATAAAAATAAAATTCCTGTTTTTATATTTCACTTTTCATTTGTTATCATTGCGCTTGGCGCCTTAATGACAAGATATTGGGGGTATGAAGGTAAATTATCGGTTAGAGAAGGAAGCTCTACAAATAAAATGCTATCAATGGATAGATATGTTCAGATCGAAGCAAGAAACGGTAAAAGCGCAACATATCAAGAATATCCTATATTTTTATCTTCAATGACAAAAAACAGTTTTGAAAAGCAAATTTTGGTTGGAAATAAAACTGTTAACCTGTCACTAAAAGAGTATCTGCCGCAAGTGGAAGAAAAGTTGCAAACAAATGTAAAAGACGGAAAAGAGATGTTGGAGTTGATGGTAAGCGGTATGGGCAGTATCGGAACTACTGCATATATCGCCAAAGGCGAAACGAAGCAGGTAGGAGGAATGATCGTTTCATTTGATAACAACAACAGCGATCCACTATCCTTTAACATAGTTAGTTCAAATGACGGACTCAAAGCATACTTTCCAAGTGATGCCGTGACTTTAAATATAGATACGCAAGAGAGCGGATCAATAGGCACCGGCTTAAATGCTTTTAACAATAGAACCTTTTATAGATTTGACAGCAGTGCCATAGTTTTAAAAAAAAGATATTCAAATGCATTAATAAAGAAAGTTTCCGCGTCTCTTAAGCCGAGCGGAAAAAATCCGGAATATATGATGATGGATATAAGCGTAAACGGAAAATCAAAAAGTATAGAATTTTTTCCAGTTAGCGGAGAGAGCGGAGAGATAAAAAATATAAACATAGACGGTGTTGATATAGCTATGATAATTGGCTCAAAGGTCATAGAACTGCCGTTTGAGATCTATCTCAAAGACTTTAAGCTTGAAAAATATCCAGGCTCTATGACGCCATCTTCTTATTCGAGTGAAGTTATATTGAAAGATGTAAAAAACAGTGTAAATATGCCGTTTGAAATATATATGAATCATATACTTGATCATCAAAATTTTAGACTGTTCCAAACATCTTATGATCCGGACGAGAAAGGTACGATCCTCTCAGTAAACCATGACCCAGGGACAAAAATGACATATTTGGGTTATCTTCTATTGTCTATTGGTTTCATTTGGTCTCTGTTTATAAAAAACGGAAGATTCCAAAAACTTCTGAGAGAGGCTAACGGTATGCAGCAGCTTTCTGTTTTGATAGTTATTTTTGCCCTGCTTGGCTCTACAAATCTAAAAGCAGATATAAATTCAACTATACAAAATATAAACAAAGGTCATTTGGAGAATTTTAGACATCTTGTGGTGCAGGACAATCTAGGCAGAATGAAGCCTGTTGATACTATGGCTACGGAGATCGTTTCAAAAGTTACAGGCTCTACCTCGATGTTAGGTAAAAGCGCAAGCGAACTGTTTTTAAATATGATGCTTAGACCTGAAATTTTTCAAGAATTGGCGATAATCAAAATTTCTCATCCGCAAATAGCAAAAGATCTAGGGCTTAAGAGCGAAGATAAATTTGCAAAGTTTTCTGATTTTTTTACTCCTGCCGGACAATATAAACTTTTTGACACCGTTCAAAAGGCAAATCAAAAAGTTCCTCTTGAAAAAAGCCAATACGACAAAGAACTTATAAAAGTTGATGAGAGATTAAATGTGATGTACATGACATTTATGGGCGAATTTCTAAAAATTTATCCAAAACCAAAAGATCCGAACAATAGCTGGTATGCTCCGAAGAAGGCAATGGATATGTTCGAAGCAAAAGATGCCGATATGGTAAAACTTATCACAACAAATTATTTTACTCAGGTAGATGAAGCATCTAAAACAAACAACTGGAAAAAAGCAAACGATGGATTAAGTATCATAAAAGAGTACCAAGAGGTAGTTGGATATAGCGTTATACCGTCAAAAGAAAAGATAGATTTTGAAGTGTTCTACAATGATTTTAATCTTTTTGCAAAACTTGTTCCATATTATCTGGTTATCGGTATTTTGTTGATCGTTTTTGCTTTTGTTCACATGATAAAACCTATTTTTAAGATTAAATCTATTTTAACCGTTGCTGTCGTGCTGCTCGGTATCGGATTTTTAGTCCATATGGCGGGGCTTGGGGTTAGATGGTATATCACAGATCATGCTCCTTGGAGTAATGCTTATGAATCAATTGTTTTTATAGCGCTTACTACTGTTTTAGCAGGACTCTTGCTTGCAAGAAAAAGTGTTTTTGCCTTGGCAGCCACAGCCATATTGGCAGGAGCAACTATGGGTGTTGCTCATATGAGCTTTATCAATCCGGAAATTACCCCGCTGGTGCCTGTGCTTAAATCATATTGGCTTATGATACATGTTGCTCTTATTGTTGGTGGAGATGGATTCTTGGGCTTAGGGTTTATTTTGTCTTTGCTTGCTCTCATATTATTTGTTTTTAGAGCTAAAGGCAATTCAAATATAGATAAATCTATCGCGGAACTTTCTGCACTGTCTGAAATGTCGATCATCATAGGTCTGGCTATATTTACCATAGGCAATTTCCTCGGTGGTGTATGGGCAAATGAAAGCTGGGGGAGATACTGGGGATGGGATCCAAAAGAGACTTGGGCTGCAGTTACGATACTGGTTTATGCTGCGGTGATACACCTTAGGTTTATTCCAAAATTAAAAAGCAATTATCTGTTTAATCTAGCAGCGCTTTGGGCATATAGTAGTGTTCTAATGACATATTTCGGAGTTAACTACTACTTGTCGGGGCTTCACTCTTATGCTGCCGGAGATCCTATGCCTATACCTGATTGGGTATATGTGGCTATAGCGGCAGCTTTTGTTTTGTCGGTAGCCGCATTTTTTAAAAGAGACTCTAAGTTGAAGTTAAATAGATGTTTAAAAGGAGCGAAAATGCTAAATGAGTTTAAAAAATTCCTTATAGAAGGAAATATGGTATTTATGTTTATAAAGGCTTACAATAAATTGAAAACTCCAGCAGAAGAAGCTCCTACTGTAGATGAGAATATATTATTGCTTAGAGATATAAGGGATAGTTTAAAGAAGTAAAACTATTTTTTCAATATCTTTTTTATGGTTTCGGAGCATATCGTAAGACCAAATGCTCCTGTTACTGCTACACAAGAGCCTTTGTTTTTGCACTTTGCATCTTCATCTGAAAATACCACCTTGAAATTACGATCAAATTTTTCTTTTTTTAACTCTCTTCTTATCTTGCTTGCAAGCGCGTCTCCATAGCTTCTCCAAATAGAGTCAACTTTTATTTTAGAAGCATCAAATCTTTTTGCAGACCCAACAGACATTATGAGTTTTTTATATACTTTTTTGGCTAACTCTATCTTTACTTTTGTGGTATCGCAAGCATCTATAACTATATCAAAAGGCTCAAAATCAAACTCTTTTACCCATGCAATATCTACTTGGCTGTTTATGGTTTTTATGCTCGGATAAAGTTCGCATAATCTATCGGTTTTGTACGCGCCAACGGCATCTGAGCCTATTTGCCTGTTTTGATTTGTTATATCGTATATGTCATAATCGACTATGGTTATATGATGGAGCCCGCTTCTATATAAACAGTCAAGCGCATAGCTCCCAACGCCTCCGACGCCGATAATAAGCACTTTGGCATTTTGAAGTTTAAGAAAATCATCCCCAAAAAGTGTTCTGCATCTATCAAATCTCACAGCCAATTCTCTAAATGTTTTATATCTCTGTGGCTTGTCATATCCAAATGAACGGGAGTGATCGATATATATCCTTGATCTATCGCTTCAAAGTCGCTCATATGCCCATCATCAGATTCCCAGTCAAGTCTCGGAAGTCCTATCCAGTAGTACTCAAGACCTCTCGGATTGTAATGTACCTCTGCGTTATTTCCATAGATTCGTCTGCCGGCTTTTGTAACTTTGTATCCTTTGCAATCATTTGGGGAGATCGGAGGAATATTGACATTTAAAAACTTTCTGTCATTAAGGGGGTAACCTCCATCAAGTATTTTTTTGACTATAGTAACGATAGCTTCTTTTGCCAGCTCAAATCCAAACTCTTCTATATTTTGGCAATGCTCTTTGCAGACTTGAGATATGGCAATGGCAGGAATTCCTTGAAGTACCGCTTCCATGGCGCCCGCGGCTGTTCCCGAATAAGTAATATCCTCGCCCATGTTTGAGCCTTGATTTATTCCTGATATAACAATGTCGGGCTTATGTCTTGTGTTGTATATCTTATTTAGCGCCAAAAATACGCAGTCAGTAGGCGTTCCGTCATCTAGTTTGTAAAAGTCTTCTTCTAGTTCCACAAATCTAAGCGGTCTTGTAAGGGTAAGAGAGTGTCCGCATGCTGATTTTTCAACCGTAGGAGCTACGACAGTAACATTGCCTATGGTTTTAAGCGCATCCATAAGGTCATGAAGACCTTTTGATTCAAATCCGTCATCGTTTGTAATTAAAATATTTATCATTGTTCTATTCGCTTTTAAAATTTAAAAGTAATTATAGCCTTTTTCTAAAGAAATATTAATTTTTGGTATAATACTATTAAATTTTTATGCAGGAAAGCAAGTGAAAAAAGAACCAATGCTAGATCAAACATACCAAAAGCTCTCTCGTGAATTGGAACATCTTAAAATAGTAGAAAGAGCAACTATAGCAAAAGTCATAGAAGAAGCTAGAGCTTTGGGCGATCTGAAAGAAAATGCAGAATATCATGCAGCAAAAGAAAAACAAGGCATGATGGAAGCTCGTATCATAGAGCTTGGAGATATATTGTCTCGCTCGCATATTATAGATCCATCATCTCTTGCGCATACGAGAATCTGTTTCGGTTCAACGGTTAAGCTTATAGACCTGGATAGTGATGAAGTTATAACATATACCATAGTAGGTTCCCAGGAATCAAAACCGTCACATGGGCTTATATCGATCTTTTCTCCTTTGGCAAAAGCCCTTTTAAGCAAAGTAAAAGGCGATGAGATAGAGGTAACTTTGCCAAATGGCGAGAAATGTTATGAGATAAGCAGTGTTTGCTATCAAGAAATCTGCATCAAGGAGTAGATGTGAGAGTAGGAATAGTCGGCGTTAGCGGTTATACGGGATTGGAGCTTGTAAAGCTTATAGCAAATCATCCTGTTTTTGAGCTTACATACTTGGCAGCATCTTCAGGCGACACCACGATAGAAGATTTACATCAATCATTAAAAGATGTTATATGCATGGATGTGGAAAAAGCAAGTGTAGAAGATGTAAAAGCAAACTGTGATCTTGTTGTTTTGGCCCTTCCGCATAAAACAGCTATGAGTTTCGCTAAGCACCTATGGGATAGCGATATTAAAGTAGTGGATCTCTCAGCTGACTATAGGCTGGAGCTTGAAACTTATGAAAAGCATTATTGCGAGCATGAAGACAGAGAAAATGCCCACAACGGCGTTTATGGACTCATAGAATACTACAAAGAGGCAATCAAAAAAGCAAAACTTGTTGCAAGTCCTGGATGTTATCCTACTGCTACTCTTTTGGGTATCCTGCCGTTCATTCCATACATAAATACCGATATGCCCCTAATAGTAGATGCAAAATCAGGAGTAAGCGGAGCAGGCAAGGGATGCAGTGAAACTACACACTTTGTGACCATAAACGACAATATCTTTGCATATAACCCACTCAAGCATCGCCATGCGCCTGAAATCGCAGAAAAGATAGATGATATATACGGCAAAAAAATGAATGTGCATTTTGTTCCCCATCTTGTCCCTATGACAAGAGGAGAACTTGTAAGTATATATGCAACACTAAAAGACGATATAGATCCTTTCGAAGTTCTAAAAGAGCATTATAAAAATGATGAGTTTGTTAGGATCAGAGAAAAAACCGCAGATACTAAAAGCGTAAGCGGTACGCATTTTTGTGACATATTTGCTGCCAAAGAAAACAATATGCTTTTTGTTAGCTCTGCTATAGATAATCTTTTAAGAGGAGCTAGCTCGCAAAGTTTGGCAGCCGCAAATCTTATGTGCGGTCTTGATGAGAGTTTAGGACTTCCTAAAATAGCCTATGTCCCATAGTATGGAGATAAAAGAGGGGGCCATCTTCATAGCGGATGCTCACTATCCACATCACGGCAATGAGTTTTTGGAGCTCTTGCATAAGCTGGACAATGGAGAAGTTGTTGCTTCACAGCTGTTTTTGATGGGCGATATTTTTGATCTGCTGTTTGGCTACAATGACTATATTTTAACTTTTTGCAATGAAGCCGTCTCTTTGCTTCGCAAGCTCTCTAAAACTATCGAGGTACATTATTTTGAAGGCAATCATGACTTTTGCCTAAAAGATATTTTTCCAAATATGAATGTATACTCCAGAGATGAACAGCCTGTCACTATGAAACTTGGCGAAAAAAAAGTGTCGCTTTCTCACGGTGACAAGTATGATGCTGGGTTTGTATACGGGGTGTATTGTAAATTTCTTAGAACTAAAACAACTCTAAATGCATTGAAACCTTTTGAGAAAAAGATCATAGATCATCAGATGAGCAGACTTCCTGCTAAGATAATTTGCCGCAAAATGTCAAACTTTGAACAAAAAGCGGAGGCTATCATGAGCCATTACCCCGAGTATTTGGATATGGTTATAGAGGGGCATTTTCATCAAGCCGTTAAAATAGGCAAATATATATCACTTCCCTCGCTTGCGTGTCAAAAGATGTATGCCGTCATTCAAAACGGAGAGATAGCTTTTAAAAGCATTTAGCATTAATTTAATATGCTACTCAAATGTTACCATTTTTTGATATTATGAGATAGTAATTTTATTTCAAAGGATGTCGTATATGAAAATAAATACTATAGAAGAAGCTTTGAGTGAATCAAAAAAGTGCGGTTTGTCACTAAAAGATATTCCAAGATCTCTAATGACAAAAGATGTTTTAAAAAATGCAGTTGAAAATAACGGCTTAGCGCTGGAGTATATCCCAAATAAACTTTTAACGGACGAGTTTATATCTGCAGCAATCGCCGAAAACGGAATGGCTTTAGAATTTGTTCCAAAAGATATAAAAAATGAAGAATTTGCGCTGTCGGCGGTTGGTCAAAACGGTTTGGCTCTGGGGTTTGTTTCAAAAAAACTAAAAACAGAAAATATTTGCCTTGAGGCCGTAAAACAAAACGGATTAGCATTAGAGTTTGTACCGAAGAAATTAAAAACTCCCGATATTATTGCTCAAGCAATAAAACAAAACGGCTTAGCGCTTAAGTTTGCCAAAACGGCAGATTATGAAACTATGCTTGAAGCCGTGAAAAAAAGCGGTTTTGCATTGAAATATATACCAAAAACAAAAAGAACAAGGGAGCTTTGTGCAAATGCAGTAAAACAAAACAGCCTTGTTATGCAGCATGTACCAAAAAAACACCAAAGCGCGGCTATGTGTTTAGAAGCAGTAAAACATAATCCATTTTCAATTACATTTGTACCAAAGGCGCTGAAAACATCGCAATTGTGCACAAATGCAGTAAAAAGAAACAGGTGGGTGTTCATAGAGTTGGATAATGAATTTAAAACAGAGCAGGTTTGCAAGGCAGTAGTTGAGCAAGACGGAATATTTCTCGAGTTTGCTCCCAAGAAGTCAAAAACCGCTGAAGTTTGTATGTGTGCTGTTAAAAATGACGGGTTGGCATTGGGATTTGTACCAAAAGAGCTTAGATTGAAGGATATCTGCGTAGAAGCTGTTAAACAGCATGGAAGAATGATGAAATATATTCCAAAAGAGTTTAAAGACGATTGCAGGGATGCGCTTTTAAAATAAAATCATTGTCATGCTGAACTTGTTTCAGCATCTTTTCTATTTCATAGATAATAATTACCTCGCATTTACACAAACAGTATCAAATTTATTTCTAATGATACTTTGTGTATAAAAGCTTCCAAACGGTATCAATGATAGGATAAAAAATTTAACCGTATCTTTTTTGTTAAATATTCCTGCTTTAAATGCAGCAACAAGGCTATATATAAACCAAACGAACAGTCCTCCGTGGATCATGCCTGCGGCTTTTGTGGCAAATAAAAAGCCAAAAATGTATTTAAGCGGCATTGCAATAAACACAAGAAGCAAAAAAGAGTATCCTTCTACTTTGTTTATAAATCTAAATTTTTTTAACAGTTCCACATAATGTATCCATAGTTTTTGCGGAGTATAGCAAAAGATGCTTAAGCTATTAATTTTACCCTATCAGCTCACTACAAAGATCAAATCTATTGTGTGTCATGAGGTGGACTTTAGGATGCAGTGCCATGATCTCGTCATATATGCGTTTTGATATAGCAAAGCCCACATTGTGTTCTTTTTCTTTGCCGTCCATAGATGCCAAGTTCATCTCATCTATGATATCTTTTGGTACATCAATCCCTGGGACATGCTCATTTATAAAGTTTGCCGTTTTGGTTGCAACTATAGGGAATTGCCCCAAGATAAGTTCGGCTTCTTTTGCAGTATCTCTGATGCTTGTCTCTTTTGCTTCCTCAAAAATATGCATAAGCATTTTTGCATTTTCGATCCCAAATACAGGCTGTGTGATGATAGCTCTCGCGCCATAGTCAAGTTTTTTTATCATTTTTTTTAGAAGATGTTTTGTATCTTTAGCGTATGAATTGCTAACGGCAAAAGGGTATATAGGTTTTGGTTCAGGGTTTAGGACTTTGTTGCTATAGTCTAACCCTTTGTTTAGTTTGTATATGATACTAAGAAGCAAGGTTGAGTCTCTCTCTAGCACTCCTTTTACTTTCGGCTGGTCTGAAAGCTTGGCGGGATCACCGGTGAGAGCCAGGATGCATCTGATATCAAAGTCGTTTGCGCCAAGCAGCGTTGACTGTAAGGATAGCTTATTTTTGTCTCTCATGCTCATGGTAGCAATTACAGGCTTATTTAGTTCGGTTTGGACTTTGATGGCCGAGAGGATAGAGTCCATTTTGAGTTTTGCCAAAGGATTATCCGTAGTGGTAAAACCTGTCACTTTTTTATCAAGCCCTAGAGATTTGATATTGTCTATTATCTTGTTTATTGAGCCGCCGTGCGGAGGAGTGATCTCTACGGTTATAAATGGAGCAGAAGAGCAAAGTGATGTACAAAAAGTATTAAACATAAAGTCAAGCCTATATTTTTTATTTATATTTGATACAATTTTACCATATAAATATTAGGATAAATAGTGAAAAAATTGGTAGTTTTTGATTTTGACTCTACACTTATGGACGGAGAAACCATAGATTTTTTGGCTTCATCGCTTGGCTTTGAAAAAGAAGTAGCAGCTATAACGCATGAGGCAATGGAAGGAAGACTTGATTTTTTTAATTCTCTGCAGAGAAGAGTAAAGCTCCTGCAAGGTCTTAAAAAATCAAAAATGGATGAGATATGCACTTCGTTGCCGCTCATTGTTGGCGCAAAAGAAGCTGTAGCAGGACTAAAAAATAGAGGATATACAGTAGTCTGTTTTTCGGGTGGATTTAGAAATGCTACTAAGCCGGCTTGTGATAAACTTGGCATTGATGCTGATTTTGCAAATACTCTTTATGATGAAAACGGTATTTTGACAGGTGAAGTTGGTGGCGAAATGATGTTTGGAAGCTCCAAGGGAGATATGCTTGTACG
The DNA here is from genome assembly GCA_020721345.1 of Sulfurovum sp. Classification (GTDB taxonomy): domain Bacteria; phylum Campylobacterota; class Campylobacteria; order Campylobacterales; family Sulfurovaceae; genus BN30871. Next base: position 43,509 of record DYMX01000001.1, on the reverse strand, counting down.
CTTACAATCTCTTTTGGGTATAACAGAAGAGTACACTATAGCCATAGGTGACGGCGCAAATGATCTTAGTATGTTCGCTCATGCAAAAACAAAAGTTGCTTTTTGCGCAAAACCGATACTCAAAGAGGCTTCAACGCATTTTATAGATACAAAAGATTTAAGATTGTTGCTTGATATAGTTGATAGCATATGAGCAGATGTACGATAAATGCTATTTTTAACGAAGTTAAAAAATATAAAAAAGAGTTTTTTTTAGGTCAGCTGATAGCCATTGCATCAACAATACTAATTTCGATAACTCCGCTTTTTATACCTGTTTTGGTTGATGAACTTTTACTCGGACATGAGCCTATATTGACAGGGTTTATATCAAAAAATGTATTGTCTATGAGCCCTATGGGGTATATATTTGCAATTCTTTTTTTGCTTATGCTTCTTCGCATCTTCGCATCTTTGCTTAGCGTGCTTCAAACTAGAATTTTTTCAATTATCTCAAAAGATATAACATATAAATTAAGAATAAAACTGCTTGAACACTTAAAAAGAGTAACGCTTAAGGAGTATGAGAATTTTAGTGTAGGAGAGATCACATCAAAGCTGGTAACTGACTGCGAAAGCGTTGACGATTTTATAGGATCAACTACAAGTAAACTCATAGTTGCTGTTTTGACGCTCATTTTTTCTACCATTATACTTTTGTGGATAAACTGGCAGTTAGCTCTTTTTATACTTATCACAAACCCTGTTGTTGTTTTTTTTACTGCAAAAATATCAAGAAATATAGGAAAACTCAAAAAGGATACAAATAAGAGTGTTGCAACATTCCAATCAAATGCATCTGAAACATTAGAGCTTTTTCATCAGATAAAAGCTACCAATAAAGAGGATTATTTTTTTAACAAAACAACCCAAAGCGCAAAAGAGTTGCGCAATTTTGCCGTAAAATTTAATTATAAAAGCGATATGGCTATGAAATGGTCAAGTTTATTGTTTTTAAATGGATATGAAATCTTTCGAGCAGCGGGCTTGCTCGCCGTGATGTATAGCGATCTTAGCGTTGGATTGATGCTGGCAATTTTTTCATATCTTTGGATAATGGCAGGACCAACTCAAGATATCATCAACTTTCAGTACTCTCTAGCTTCCGCGAAGGCATCGTGCGAAAGAATAAATGAGATACTTTCTCTTGAGCAAGAAGAGCTGGTAGCAAATGGAACAAATCCATTTTTTAACAAAGAAAGCATAGGTATCGAGCTTAAAAATATAACATTTTCATACAAAAGCGGCAAAAAGATACTTAAGCATATAAATATGAAATTTATAAAAGGAGAGCATATCGCTATTGTCGGAGCAAGCGGAAGCGGTAAAACTACACTGGCAAATCTGATGGTCGGATTTTATATGCCTGATGGCGGAGAGATTTTTTATGATGGCGTCGAATCAAAAAATATAGCTTTATTTACGATTAGGGAAAATATTCATCTGATTTTACAGCAACCTAAACTCTTTAATGATACAATACGTTTTAATTTGACCTTGGGAGAAAGTTTTTCTGAGGATCAAATTGAAAACGCCATAGAGTTGGCGCAGCTTGGCGATGTTGTAGGAGCATTAGACGATGGACTCCAGACAAAGCTAGGCAGGGACGGGATCAGACTAAGTGGCGGACAAAGACAGAGAGTTGCAATGGCAAGGATGATACTGCATGATCCTAAAGTTGTTATATTAGATGAATCTACGTCGGCATTGGATACACATACTGAGATAAGGCTTTTTCATGATTTGAAAAGGTTTTTAGAGGGTAAAACGGTTATAACTATTGCACACAGGTTATCCACAATTCAAAATGCCGATATGATATTTGTTCTAGAAAATGGTGAGCTGGTTGATAGCGGTACCCCGCAGGAGATGCTTGCAAAAGAAAATAGTTATTTTGCAAATATGAAGTAAAACAAGGATTATTATGACTGTTATTGATGCTCTTATTTTGGGTACATTAGAAGGACTTACGGAATTTTTACCGATTTCAAGTACCGGACATTTGATACTCGCTTCAAAACTTTTGGGATTGCAGCAAACAGATGCCCATAAAGCTTTTGAGGTATCTATACAGTTGGGAAGCATTTTGGCAGTTCTTTTTATTTATGCAAAAAAACTATTAGTTGATAAATCTTTGTGGGTAAAAGTTATTGTTGCATTTTTGCCTACGGCGATTTTCGGTTTTTTATTTTATAAGACCATTAAATCACTTTTTGGCATAGAGACGGTATCTATCATGCTTATAGCAGGCGGAATATTGTTTTTGCTCGTAGAGTTTTTTAGAAGAAACAAAAGAGGCAGCGAAGGAAAAAGCATAGACGATTTAACAATAAAGGAATCTTTTGTTATAGGTTTGTTTCAAAGTATATCAATGGTCCCAGGAACCAGTAGATCGGGCATGACAATGCTTGGAGGCATATTCTCAGGTCTAAGCCGAAAAAGTGCAGCCGAGTTTTCTTTTTTACTTGCAGTTCCTACAATGTTCGTTGCAACATTTTATGATCTTTATAAAAATAGATCTTCGATGGCAGTAGATGATTATAATCTTTTGGCAATAGGTTTTGGAGTTGCGTTTATTGTGGCTTTTTTTACAGTTAAAGCAATGATAAGATTTTTGGAAAATCATACTTTTATTGCTTTTGGAATATACAGGATCATTGTCGGTTTGGCTTTTTGGTTTTTTGTTGTTTAAAAATATCTTGGATTTATAGAATCTCTTTTAAAAGAGGTTTTGTTAAGTTCACGATGAACTTGAAAGGTATAGTATGAATTTTAATGAGTTTAATTTTCACCCTGAAATTGCAAAAGGTGTGAAAATAGCAGGCTTTAAGGAGCCTAGCCCGATACAAGAGCTTGCAATTCCTCTTGTCTTGGAAGGTAGAGATCTAGTAGGTCAAGCCCATACGGGAACAGGAAAAACCGCAGCATTCGGTCTTCCGATTTTGCAAAAAATAGCAAACGGAGAGTGTGAAAGAGCTTTAATCATAACACCAACCAGAGAACTGGCAACTCAAGTAAGCGACGAGCTTTATCATCTTGGCAGATTTGCAGGCATTAGAACATTGACTGTGTATGGTGGAGTCGGATATGGGAGACAAATAGCTCTTATCCACAAGGGTGTTCAGATAGTAGTAGCAACGCCGGGAAGGCTTAAAGATCTTTACAAAAAAGGCAAAATAGATACATTTAATCCTGAGATAGTAGTTTTGGATGAAGCTGATGAAATGCTTGATATGGGATTTTTGGATGATATAAAAGAGATATTCGAATACATCCCTCAAAACAGACAAACGCTTCTGTTTTCAGCAACTATGCCAGAACCGATAAAAGATTTGGCAGGAAATATACTATATCGTCCGGAATACATATCTGTTGTTAATGAAGAAGAGACTACGAACAATATAATAGATCAAAGATATTATGTGATCGAAGAGAATCAAAGAGATGAGGCTATAGTCAGACTTCTTGAAACCGAAGAGACCGATAAATGTATAATTTTTTGCAGGATGAAAAGAGAAGTCGATAGATTGCAAGAGCATTTGGAAGCTCTTGGATTTAGCGTAAAGGGACTTCACGGAGATATCGAACAGATGGATCGCGACGAAATAATCAAGTCATACAGAAGAGGGCAGACAAAGATCCTTATTGCAACAGATGTTGCTGCGCGCGGACTTGATATCAAAGGAGTTACGCATGTTTTCAACTATCATATTCCTTTTGATCCTCAAAGTTATGTCCATAGAATAGGAAGAACCGGAAGAGCGGGCAAAAGCGGACAAGCGATCACACTTGTATCAACCGAAGAGTTTAAAGAGCTGCAAAGAATACAAAAAGAAGTCGGTGCGGATATGAGATTGGCGACTATAGAAAACGGTTCAGATCTCAATAGCAACGACTTGGAAATAATGCTGAAAAATATTGACAATATCGAGATATCGCAAAATACTAAAAATATATCACAAATGATAAGTGATGAAGACAAAGATATATTTTTGCAAAAATTGCTTAGTTTTTATATCTCAAAAAATTCAAATCTATATTCAAGCAACTTGGGATATAGCGACAATGAAGTAGAAGAGCTAATGGCAAATTATCAAGGTGATCAAAAAGTTGCCAAAAAGCACACTCGAAGAAGAAAGAAAAATTAATTTTTTTCTTTTTTTAGCAAAATGGCAACTAAAAAAAGTTATTATTTTGTGATTTATTTTTGTATCAAAAAAAGGATGAATGGTAATGAAAAATATCAAGAAAGTTCTGATCGCAAACAGGGGAGAGATCTCCATTAGGATAATTAGAGCATGTAAAGAACTTGAAGTAAAGTCTGTCGCTATATATTCTGAAGCAGATGTAGAAGGTGTTTGGGTAAAAAAAGCAGACGAAGCATATCTGCTTGACGGAGATCCGATCCAAGCTTATCTTAACGGTGATAGAATTATTGCATTAGCAAAAGAAATAGGCGCGGATGCTATCCATCCAGGATACGGATTTTTGAGTGAAAATGCTGATTTTGCACAATCTTGTATTGATAACGGCATGATCTTTGTAGGACCAAAACCGGAACACATTGCGCTTTTCGGTGATAAAATGGCTGCAAAAAAAGTAATGAAAGAGATAGGCGTTCCAGTTATTGAAGGTACCGATACACCGATAAGTGATTTGAATGAAGCAAAAAATATAGCTGCCCAAATAGGCTATCCTGTCATTATAAAAGCAGCATTTGGCGGCGGCGGCAGAGGAATGAGAATTATTGAAGAGGAAGATAAGTTTATAGAACTTTTTGAAGCAGCTACAAATGAAGCAAAAAAGTTTTTTGGCAACGGTGAAGTATTTATAGAAAAATATATTAAAAATCCAAGACACATCGAAATTCAAATAATTGCCGACAAAGAAGGAAATATAGTTCATCTTGGCGATAGAGACTGTTCAATTCAAAGAAAACATCAAAAGGTCATAGAAATTTCTCCAAGTCCAAGACTTAGCAAAACAGTCAGAAAAGACCTATACAGGGTTTCGAAAAGAGCGATGTTTAGACTTGGATACGAAAATGTCGGAACTATGGAATTCTTGGTCGATGAAAAAGATAACTATTATTTTATTGAAATGAATACAAGGGTTCAAGTTGAGCATCCGGTAACTGAGATAGTTACCGGAATTGATATTATTCAAAGAATGATAAAAATTGCCAATGGCGGTAAACTTATATTTTTGCAAGAAGAGATAAATTTTAAAGGCTATGCAATAGAATTTAGGATAAATGCGGAAGATCCGCTAAATAACTTTGCTCCAAGTCCAGGATTAATTACAACATATCTATCTCCCGGCGGTCCTGGTGTAAGGATAGATACCATTGCTAGAAAAGATTATACGATACCTCCTTATTATGATTCTATGACAGGTAAACTTATAGTATGGGCGCTCGATTGGACAGGCGTAGTTAAAAGATCAAAAAGAGCATTGGATGAGTATATAATAGAAGGAATACCGACCAACATTCCCCTTCATAGAGAAATAGTAAGAGATATAGATTTTATAAACGGTAACTTCACTACCAACTTTTTGGATACAAAATTAGAAAGTTTCTCGGAAAATATAAAAGAGAATATAGAATCACAAAAAGCATCGCTTGAAGAAAAACAATCGGAAGATAATGACTCTTTGGTTGCAGCAATAATCGGTGCAATAAAAGAGATGAAAAATTGCTAAAAAAGACAATTGTGTTTTTTGGCAGGTTCAATAGGTAAAATTAAAGTAAAAAAATAACTTATAGATGTTTTTTTAACTTAGTAGTAAGTAAAAGTAGTTTAAAATCTTGCTACCAAAACGGTCGCATAGAAAAATATTATATCGATACATATAAAAACGGTATAAATTATCAAAAAAGGTATATAAATGACCAAGAAATATATAGATATTATGGATACGACTTTTAGAGATGGGTTTCAATCTGTCTTTGGCGGTCGTGTACTTATGGAGGATTTTCTTCCTGCTGTTGAGGCTGCAAAAAATGCAGGCATAAGTCATTTTGAATTTGGCGGTGGAGCTAGATTCCAATCTCTATTTTTCTATTTGCAAGAAAATGCATTTGATATGATGGATAAATTTAGAGAGATCGCTGGACCTAAAGCAAATCTTCAAGTTCTTTCACGCGGAATAAATACCGTTATGCTTGATACCGGAAGCAGAGAAATGATAGATCTCTTTGCAAAAATGTTTGCAAAACACGGCACAACGACCGTTAGAAACTTTGATGCGTTAAATGATGTAAACAATCTCATATATAGCGCCGAGTGTATCAAAAAATACAATATGAACCATGAAGTTGTAGTTACAATGATGGATTTGCCTCCAGGTTGTACGGGAGCGCATGATGTTGCTTTTTATGAAAAAACTTTAAGAAGCATACTTGATAGCGGCATAGTATTTGATAGTGTTTGTTTTAAAGATGCAAGCGGTACGTCAAATCCGCATAAAGTTTACGAAACTATCAGTATGGCAAGAAAACTTTTAGGAGACTCAGTCCATCTTAGACTTCATATGCATGAGACGGCAGGTGTTAGCGTAGTATCTTATTTGGCAGCGCTTGATGCAGGCGTTAACGGTATAGATCTAGCGGCATCACCTGTAAGCGGAGGAACAAGTCAGCCGGACATTCTTACTATGATACACGCAACTAAAGGTACTGATTATAATCTTGGTGATTTTGATGTAAATAAAATCCTAAAATATGAAGAAACTCTATCAAAATGTTTAAAAGACTATATGATACCGCCGGAATCTACGCAAGTTAATCCTATTATTCCATTCTCTCCAATGCCGGGCGGCGCATTGACTGCAAATACTCAAATGATGAGAGATAACGGAAATCTTGAAAAATTCGATGAAGTACTTTTGGCCATGAAAGAAGTTGTTGAAAAAGGCGGATACGGTACATCTGTAACGCCAGTTAGCCAATTTTACTGGCAGCAAGCATATGCCAACGTAATGTTTGGACCATGGAAACAGATAGCTCCAGGATATGGAAAAATGGTTTTAGGATATTTTGGTAAAACACCGGTTGAAGCTGATAGTGAAGTTATAAAACTTGCAAGCAAACAGTTAAAACTAGAACCTACAAACGAAAATCCATTGGATATTGCAGATAGAGATGAGAAAAAATCAATCGCTTATTGGACAAAAGTTCTTGAAGATGAAGAACTGTCAGTAAGTGATGAAAATATTTTCATTGCGGCATCTTGCGACAAAAAAGGAATTGCTTTCTTGAAAGGCGAAGGTCCATTAATGGTTAGAAAAGGCAAATATACAATGACTCAAGGAGGGGATATGAGCGGTAATTATACAGTAGTAGTGAACGGTAAGAAATATAGTGTTCAAGTTGCGCAAGGTGATGCAGATATTAAGATCACAGAAGTTGCGAAGCCTGCAGCAAAAGAAGCAAGCAGTGCACCTGCAGCCTCAGCTGTCGGCGGAACAAAAATAACATCGCAAACGCCTGGTAATGTATGGAAAGTGCTAGTAAATGTAGGTGATAAAGTAACTGAAGGTCAAAAAATAATGATCCTTGAAGCCATGAAAATGGAAATAGATGTAGTTGCGCCCAAAGCAGGCACAATTGCTTCGATAGATGTAACGGTTGACAGCGCTGTTCAAGCAGGTCAATTGCTTGCATCGTTGGCATAATTAATCTAACATTATTAAAATATAAAAGAGGAAAAAGATGGACACCAAGTTGTCAAAGGGACTTGAAAAGTTAGGCATAGAAAATATAAAAGAGATTTACTATAATCTTAGCTTTGATGAACTTCATAGACATGAGGTAAATAGAAGCGAATGTAAACTCTCCACAAATGATACGGCAATGTGTGATACCGGAATTTTTACAGGAAGAAGCCCTAAGGATAAATATTTTGTAAAACAACTTCCATCTTCAGATGAAATAGCTTGGGGTGATGTAAATAGGCCAATTTCAAAAGAGATATATAATGAGCTTTTGGAATTGTCGCTTAATGAATTATCAAATAAATCTATATATGTAAATGATGTTTACGCCGGAGCGAGTATCGAGAGCCGTAAAAAAATTAGATTCATATCAGAAGTTTCTTGGCAGGCTCATTTTGTTACAAATATGTTCATTAGACCCACAAAAGAAGAATTAGAAGATTTTGAGCCTGATTTTATTGTTTATAATGCATGTAAAGTTTCCAACGATAAATACAAAGAACAGGGGCTGAATTCTGATGTCTTTGTTGTTTTTAATATAGAAGATAATGTTTGCATAATCGGTGGAACATGGTACGGCGGCGAGATGAAAAAAGGTATTTTTTCAATGATGAACTACTGGTTGCCGCTAGAAGGAAAGCTATCTATGCATTGCTCTGCAAATGTAGGCAAAGACGGCGATGTTTGTCTGTTTTTTGGTCTTTCCGGAACAGGGAAAACAACACTTTCAACAGATCCTAAGCGCGCTCTTATCGGCGATGATGAGCATGGCTGGGATGATGAAGGCGTATTTAACTTTGAGGGCGGATGCTATGCTAAAGTTATCAATCTTGATCCAAATAATGAGCCCGAGATATATGCGGCAATTAGAAAAAATGCGCTTTTGGAAAATGTCGTATATGATGATAACGGCAATATAAACTATGATGACGACTCAAAAACAGAAAATACAAGAGTCTCTTATCCAATAGAGCATATTGAAAACTATAAAGAAAATCTACAAGCAGGTCATCCAAAAAATATAATATTTTTAACTGCTGACGCTTTTGGTGTCCTTCCTCCTGTGAGCAAGCTTACCAAAGAACAGGCAATGTATTATTTTCTAAGCGGATATACGGCAAAAGTTGCCGGAACAGAGAGGGGCATCAAGGAACCTCAAGCAACTTTTTCTGCTTGTTTCGGAGAGGCATTTCTTCCACTTCATCCTACTCGTTATGCAAAACTTCTCGGAGAAAAAATAGATAAACACAATGTTAATGTTTACCTTGTCAATACCGGATGGGGCGGCGGTCCTTATGGAGTAGGAAAAAGAATGAGTTTGAAAAATACTAGAGCTTGTATAAATACTATACTTAGCGGTGAAATTTTAAATTCAGAGTTTGAAACCTTGGATGTTTTTAATCTTGCAATTCCAAAAGAATTAAATGGTGTTGATGCCAATATTTTAAATCCTAGAAACAGCTGGGATGATAAGCAGGCATACGATAAAGCAATTAATGGTTTAGCAAAATTATTTATCGAAAATTTTCATAGATATGATGATAATAGCAGCGAATTTAGCTGTAAAGATGCAGGTCCTCAAATTTAATTTTATTATTTTTGCGCCAAGAAGTATTTGAGCGCAAAAATAGTTTTTCGTATTTTTTAAAACTTCATATAAATCAAATTAATATACATTCTGTTATAATTAAACCACTTAAATTCAAGGTCGTTTTTTATGAATAAAACACAAAAAGTAAAAATATTTTTACTTGAAGATGATTCAAACCTTAATGACACAATCGTAGATTTTTTAGAGTCTTGCAATTATGCCGTAGATAGCGCTTTTGATGGAGATGAAGCCTCTGATCTGCTTTATGAGAACCATTATGATCTATTGCTTTTGGATGTAAATGTTCCAAGGATGAATGGATTTGAGCTTTTAAAAGAAGCTAGAGAAAACGGTATTACGGCGCCTGCTATTTTTATTACCTCATTAAACAGCGTAGATGATCTTGAAGCCGGCTTTGAAAGCGGATGTGATGATTATATACGTAAACCGTTTGAGATTAAAGAGCTACTAATAAGGATCGAGACTTTATTAAAAAGAGGTTTTTTTCATCAAAATAAAAAATTTATTGAAATTTCTGAGCATATAAGATATGACATAAAAAACAATGAACTAGTTGTAGATGAAAAACACATTAACCTTGGAAATAAAGAAGCAAAACTTTTAAAACTTTTTATGCAGCATATTGGTGAAATAGTTTCACATGATGTTATTTTTCAAAATCTTTGGGATTATGATGAAGAGCCAAGCGACACATCACTTAGAACATATATAAAGAATTTACGCAAGATGATCGGAAAGGATTGCATAGAAAGTGTTAAGAAACAGGGTTACAAATTTATTACTTGCTAATGAAAAAAAATCTTTATATAGATTTTTAATACTTTACATCATTATGATGATGAGTATTATTTCTCTGATTTCTATCTATTATTATCAATATCAAAAACAATTAATGATGCTAAATAAAAGGGTGGTATTGTCTGATTATGCAAGCGAGCAAGCAAGAAAGATAAAGTCTCTGCATTTTTTATTTCCTGAGCAGAATGTATATCCGAGAGACAGTAGATTTGTAAGCGCTATATATGATCTTGAATATCAAAAAATATTTTCTTTATTAAAAAGTAACGAGATAAATTTTGACAGAGAACTTTATATAACCAAAGATAAAAAAATCCATTTTATCAAATCATTCGATGATTACTACTTGGGCGCAAAATATCTGATACTTGAAATAGATGATGATGAACTTTGGCTGCATAATACATGGCAAAATATAATAATTTATGGCGGATTTGCAATTTTAGTATTTTCAATTATCGGTTTTTTTCTACTTAATCTTTTTTTGAGTCCTATGAAAACATCACTAAGCATACTGGATAGATTTATAAAAGATACAACACACGAACTAAATACGCCACTTAGCGCGATACTCACAAATATAGAGATGATAGACCTAGATACGATAAACGAAGACAATAGAAAAAAAATAAATCGTATAAACATTGCAGCAAAAACAGTATCGGTTCTTTATAATGATTTGACATATATTGCTTTGCAAAGCGATATATATAAATCTAGCGAAAAAATAAATTTAAAAAATATTATAGAAGAGAGGGTGGAATATTTTGATATATTGGCAAGATCAAAAGATATTATTTTTAAACTAGATATAATAGACAGCTTCCTCATAGTAAATAAAAATAAATTTACAAGAGTAGTAGATAATCTAATATCAAATGCCATAAAATATAACAAACGAAAAGGAATTATAGATATCAAACTGCTTGAAAATAGTCTTACCGTTAAGGATTCGGGTATAGGCATTGAATCTGAGAAGATACAATATATTTTTGATAGATATTCTAGATTTAACAGCAGCGAAGGCGGTTTTGGTATAGGACTAAGTATCGTTAAAAATATTATCGATGAGTACGGAATGCAAATTGATGCTAAGTCACAAATCAACGAAGGGACATCCATAACAATCACATGGTAAGATATATTTTTATTTTTATGATATTTTTTTCATCAAGCTTTAGTTCAGATATTTATAGTCAAAAATGTGTTGGCTGTCATAGGGATATGTCATCTTCGCTTCAAGAGATATTTATGAGATATCTGCTTGCATATGGCGGAGAAAATAATGTAAAAGCAGGAATGCTACATTATTTTATGTATCCATCAAAAGATATTTCCGTAATGCCTAAAGATTTTTTGGAAGAAAAAGAGATAAACGCTCACAGCAAGATAAACGAGAAGACACTTAAAAGATCGATAGATATATACTGGGAGCAGTACAAAGTAAAAGATAGATTAAAGTAGTTATCGCAAATGCGTATATCTACACGATAAATTCACATATAATATGATAAAATTTAAAAAACAAAAAAGAGTTTAAAAGTATGAGTAAATTATTTATTTTAATATCATTGTTACTTTCATCTGCGCTTTATGCCGGAGGCGGGGATATATATGCATCAAGATGTGATAGTTGTCACGGATCGCACGGTGAAAAATCCGCTCTTGGCAAATCAAAAGCCATAGGCGGTCAAAATACCGCTTTGACAATAAAACAGGTTCAAGCATACAAAAGTGGTACACTAAATCAATACGGCATGGGTGCTACGATGAAAAATATGGTAAAAAGCCTTAATGACAATGAAATAGCCGAAGTAGCAAATTTTATCTCAAAGCTAAAATAATTAGATTAATTTTTTAATATGCATTTAAATTAATATGATGTATCATTGCTAAAATATAAAGGAGAAAAAATGAAAATTTCGAAGTTTTACTTAGTTTTAGTGTCTTTGTTTGCCGCTGGTATATTTGGCGGTTGTACTGCATATGAGCAAGCCGTTGTTGCAAATGCATTAACCGGTGGTGTCGCAAATAATGATGCGTATTATTATGATGGTTATAATTATGGAGCCAACAGGGATTCATACTATAGAAACGGTGTTCAAGACGGATGTAGCTCAAAAAGAGGTACATGGAGAAAAAATACTTATCAATATAATCGCAACTATAGTTACAGAGAAGGATGGAATTCCGGCTACAATCGTTGCAGTTATGGCGGTAGCGGCGGTGGCTATGGCAATACTTCATATAACAATGGTTATTCCGACGGGTGCTGGTCTAGAAGATATGTAGGCACAAGAAAAAATACATATCAATATAACCGTAATTATAGCTACAGAAACGGTTGGAACAACGGCTATAGTCAGTGTAGATAATAGGTCTGCCTTAAAATACAATAAACCATACCGATTATGGTATGGTTTAACTTCTTTCTCTTCTCTTCTTTACCTCATTTCTGATATAGTCTGAAATGACCATAGATAATAATAGATTTAATAGAATAGATACTGTATATAAGATACTTCAAGCAACTCCATCTTCTATGAGTGAGTTGGCAGCTTATCTTGGAGTAAGCACAAAGACAATACAGAGAGATTTTGTGCAGATACTATCCAAAAATGGTATCATTAAAGATGGCAAAAAATTATGTATAGATAAAACAAGCACACAAGTAGATAGTAGTGAAAAAACAGTTTTAGCTATTCTTGACGAGATGGCAAAAGGTGTGGGCGCGGAGTTTTATGGCAAAGCCCATATGCTCATAAGCGAACTATCTCAAAATATAGACCACCATATATTTGCATATAACAGAAGTGAGAGTTTGAGTCAAAGCCATATAACATATTTTATGGAGTTGGAAAAAGCTATCAATGCTAAGCATATCATTACTATGACTTACCCACAAACAAAATTCACACTTAAGCCGCTCAAATTGGCTTTTTTTGATGGTTTTTGGTATCTTTTGGCTCTTGATGTAAAAAGTAAAGATAGATTTAAAAAGTTTCACATCAAATCCATAGAAAATCTAACCATTATCGACAAAGTTTTTGATACAAACATAGAGCTAGAAGAGAGATTAAAAAAAGCAAACTCTATTTGGTTTCAGCTTGATACCGAACCGTTTGATGTAAAACTTATGGTAGATAAAGATTATATAGTCTATTTTGAGAGAAAACCGCTCAAAACTCAAAGTATCACAGGCAAAGACAGCGATGGCTCAGTCGAGATAACCGTAGAGATAACAAATGAGATGGAGATAATGCCTATCATTCTCTCAAGTATCCCTTACGTGAGAGTTTTGGAGCCAGAGTGGTTGGCTGATGAAGTTAAGGAGAGGATAGGGGAATATATGGAAAGCATTTCTATTTAGAAAAATCACCATTACTTTAAATGTTTATATTTATTTATCAATAATTGGCAGGTGCTTGATTTTTTATTTTCATCTTCGCAAAGAAAGGCTAAAAGTTCTTTTTTAAATTCTATACTCAATACATCATTTAAAAATAGATTATCAAGAACTTTATATACAATTGGTTTGAAAATTTTTCGCGCAACTTCATCATTGATGTATTTGCTTGATGCCAAAACTATATTTATATCTTTGTCGCCCAAGCCAACAAGCAGCATGAAGTCATCAAATGTAAAGTGTTGCATGGTTGCGCCAAGCTCAATAGCTCTTTGTATAATAGTGGTTAGCCTATAAGTGTTGAGAAAATTTTGAAAATCAAACATATCTAAAATAATGTTTTTATTTGATGTTATATCTTTGTTGTCACCTACTAAGTAGTAGAGACTATCAAAGAGATTTAATATCCCGTCTTGAACTCGCAAGGTATTTTCAAAAGACTTAAATATATTTTTATCATTTAGCCCCTCTATAAGTCTTAGGATTTGTAAATAATCATCGGATAGTTTTGTAATTTTTTGATTCATATTTTGCCTATATGTTGGTTTTGCAAAATTATGACAAATTATGTGGACACTTTGTGTCTAGTTAAAAATATATAATTACACAAAAAGGTACAAAATGGATAAAAATGACCGTGAAGAAACAATAAGAATGGTACTCCGCTCTTATGCCGAATTGAAAAAAGACAAGAAGTTATATCTCCTTTATAAAGCCGCTAAAAATAAATATACTCCAAGCATTATTCTGGAGAAATTGGCAAAAAATGATAATTGGTGTATTCAAGAGATGGTCGCTCAAAATATAAATACACCATTGAATACATTAAGAGAATTGGTGCAAAATAACAATGAGATTATACGAGGATCAGTTGCATTCAATACAAGAACACCGATAGATATTTTAGAGAAATTGGCTATAGACAATGACAGTGGTGTCCGCAAAGCCGTTGCCATAAACCCTAATTGTCCATTAGAAATTTTAGAACTACTTTCACGGGAAGAAGATAAAAATATTCGTATGAAAGTTGCGCTTAACAAATCCACACCTGTTTACATCTTAGAAGAGTTAGCTAAAGATGATGATGAATCTGTTCGCATGATGGTTGCATATACAAAAAGGGTAATTTGTGCATGAAATATTTGTTTACGGTACACTAAAAAAAGGTTTTGCAAATCATGATGGCTATCTAGCTAGCTCCATTTTTGTAGGCAATGCAATAACCATGAAGAAATATCCAATGATACTACAATCTCCAGCTTATCCACATCTTGTAAATATCAAAGGAGAAGGATATCATATAAAAGGCGAGGTTTATTCTGTTGATGATGTGGTCTTGTCATCTCTGGATGAGCTTGAGGGGTATCCAGAGCATTATTATAGAGAGTGTATTGATGTGAGGCTTACAGATGGTGTTGTCAAAAAAACAATGGTGTATTTTTGTAGTGATTGCAAGGACTATAAAAGATACGAGATGATAAGTGAGTTTAAAAACTGGCTTGATGAAGATTAAGTTTTTGGTCGATAGGTGTATAATTTTGGAAGATAAAATTTAAAGGTAGAAAAATATGGCAAGTCAATTATCAATGAATGAAGTCGTAGATAGTACACTTAAGGCAATCATAGATTCACATGAAGAGTACATTGAGTGGAGTGATGGAGAGTGGCTGTGGAATGCGCCAGAATATTTATTGACAGTGAATATCGCAAAAGAGCTCAATAGAATTGATAAAAATAAATACATTACTCTTGAAGATAATGTTAGAAAAACGATGGATATTGCAAAGGCCACAGGTGCAGGAAGAATGCATCCAGACGTAAGAGAAAACGGTAGATTTGATATAGTCCTATGGTGGGCAGGTGGGACACCTAGAGCTGTAATTGAAGTAAAAAATAGTGTTTGTACATATGAAAATATAAAAATTGATGTAACTAGAATCAAAGAGGTTTTAAACAGAAAAACCGACTTGTCTGATTTTCAATTCGGTCTTATTGCTTTTTATATATCAATAAACTACAGTAAGGGCAGCGGAAAGGATGAACTAACTAAACAAATAAAGAATATTTACGAAAGTGCAAGAAAAGAACTTGGTGGTGATTTTACTATAGAAATGCATTTACAAAAATGCGGAATCGTAAGTGAAAATGATGATACTGACACATATTGTGCCGTAGTCTTTAAAATAAGAAATAAATATAACTAGACACTTTTTGTCCACTTATTTTATTATACTTTCTAAAAAAGGAGCAAAAATGAGTGATAAAGAGGTCTCACAAAGAATTTTTAGTAATTATGATGAATTTATCAAGTATTTATGCAAATATCAAATAAACACGATACAGTTGGTAAAATCAGAGTTGGTAGACTGCTTTGGAAAAGATTCGGCTCTTGTATGTTATAGCGCCAAAAGTAAAATATCTCCAGATGTCGCCCAGGAAGCGATATTGACACAGATAGAGAATATGCTAAAAAGCGGTAAAAGCGTTGCTGTTATTTATCATATATCAGAGGATTATTCACTACTGAATATTGCAAAACTAATGGAGAAAGTAGAAGAGCTGAGGGGTGATTTTACACACTCAATGTTTTCTACATGCATCAATGAAACTCTTTTTGGTGTTGATTTCATTTTTAATTATGATTAGAATTTAAATCATGAAATAGAAAATTGATATGCGATTTTATATATCAATGTGCACAGGATATAAAGCAGCGTAAATATATTTGCTATAAATTTTCATAAAATCTTTATCATATTTTGACTATAATATAAACCATATAAAGGATAATATTTTATGTCTGAGATAAATTTCACGCACCTTCATCTTCATACCGAATACTCATTGTTAGATGGCGCAAATAAGATAAAAAACTTAGCAAAAACGATCAAAAAGCTTGGAATGAACGCTGTTGCAATGACAGATCACGGCAATATGTTCGGAGCAATTGATTTTTATACGACCATGAAAAAAGAGGGCATAAAGCCTATTATCGGTATGGAGTGTTATCTGCACAACAATGATGAATTGGGAGATAAAACAACAAGACAGAGATTTCATCTATGCTTATATGCTAAAAATGAAACGGGATATAAAAATCTAATGTATCTTAGCTCAAAAGCATACCTTGAGGGTTTCTACTACTATCCAAGGATAAACAAACAATTGCTTAGAGAGCATGGCGAAGGACTAGTTTGTTCAAGCGCCTGCTTGCAAGGCGAAGTGAATTGGCATCTAAATGAAAACGATAGAAATAAAAGTTTTGGCGCAAAAGGATATGAAGAGGCAAAAAAAATAGCGCTTGAGTATAAAGAAATATTTGGCGATGATTTTTATCTTGAGCTTATGAGGCATGGCATTCCAGATCAGCACAGGATTGATAATCTTATACTTAAGATCGCGAACGAGACGGGCATAAAGGTCATCGCAACAAATGATACTCACTATAATAGTCAAAATGATGCCGATGCCCATGAAGCATTTATGTGTATAGCCATGAATAAACTCTACGACGATCCCAATCGTCTTAGACATTCTGTTCATGAGTTCTATGTCAAATCCCCAGAAGATATTGCAAGACTTTTTGCAGACATCCCAGAAGCCGTTGCAAATACTGGGGAGATCGTAGAGAAATGCAATTTGGAAATAAAGCTTGGCAATCCAACACCGCCTAATTTTAAATTTTGCAGAGAAATGGCAATGATGAACAACCTTGATCTGCCGTTTGTCAATGAAGAGTATTCGCTTGAAAATGATGCGATACTTTTTGAATATGAAGCAAAAAAAGGCTTAGAAGATAGACTAAAAAATATAAACACTTCACAATATGATGAATATAGAGATAGGCTTGGTGTTGAAATAGAAATAATTAAAAATATGAAATTTCCCGGCTATATGCTTATAGTTTGGGATTTTGTCAGGGCAGCAAAAGAGATGGGGATACCTGTAGGTCCAGGAAGAGGGTCGGCCGCTGGATCGCTTGTTGCATTTAGTCTTAAAATTACAGATATTGATCCAATTCCATATGGGCTGCTTTTTGAGAGATTTCTAAATCCTGAAAGAATATCGATGCCGGATATCGATATGGACTTTTGTCAGTCGAGAAGACAAGAGATAATCGATTATGTAGTAGACAGGTACGGCAGGGAAAATGTTGCGCAGATAATAACGTTCGGTAAATTGCTTGCAAAGGGTGTCATAAGGGATGTTGCAAGAGTTCTGGATGTTCCATACGCAAAAGCAGATGCATTTGCAAAGTTAATTCCTGATGAACTTGGAATTGATCTTGAAAACTCATATAAAAAAGAGCCGAAAATCGCAGAGTTTATATCAAGTGATGAGAAATATGCGCAGGTTTGGGAGTTTGCAAAAGCTTTAGAAGGACTAAACCGCAATGCAGGAACGCATGCCGCAGGAGTTGTTATATCAAATGAGCCGTTATGGTCTAAAACACCGCTTTTTAAACCGTCTGGAATGGATACGGTTGCTACTCAATACAGCGGTAAATATATAGAAGATGTTGACCTGATCAAATTTGACTTTTTGGGGCTAAAGACGCTTACGGTAATTGATGAAGCAAATAAACTTGTTGAGAAACGCTACGGCAAAAGAATAGATTTTGCCACAGAGGATATAAACAAAAAAGAGATATATGATTATATAAGCACAGGACACACATTGGGATTGTTCCAAATAGAGTCTTCAGGCATGCAAGACCTTGCAAAGAAACTAAAGCCGTCGGGTTTTGAAGATGTTATCGCGATGTTGGCGCTTTTTAGACCTGGTCCCATGGAATCAGGTATGCTGGACGACTTCGTAGAAAGAAAGCACGGCAGAGCGGAAATAACCTATATGTTCCCAGAACTTGAACCGATACTTAAGCCGACTTATGGAGTTATAGTCTATCAGGAACAGGTTATGCAGATAGTCCAGACAATAGGCGGCTTTTCGCTTGGAGGCGCCGATCTAGTACGCCGCGCAATGGGCCATAAAATTAAAGAAGAGATGGATAAGCTTCAAGTTGATTTTGCCAATGGTGCTGAAAAAAAAGGCTTTGATAGAACAAAAGCAGAGGAACTATTTGATCTCATTGTTATGTTTGCAGGTTATGGTTTTAACAAATCTCATTCTGCCGCGTATGCTATGATAACATTTTATACTTCATATCTAAAGTGTTTTTATCCAACGGAATTTATGGCGGCGCTGCTGACTTTAGAGAAGGACAATACGGATAAGATCGTAAAATATAGTGATGAACTTAAAAAAATGAATATCGATCTTGTTGCGCCAGATATAAACAGGTCGGACTTGGTTTTTGTTGCCGATAGGATTAACGACAGTGATGTTATTTTATTTGGACTAGGCGCAATTAAAGGTGTCGGAGAAAGCGCTATAAATATAATTGTTGAAGCTAGGAGCGAAGGAGAATTTGAATCTCTTGATGACTTTTTAGGCAGAATAGATCCATCAAAAGTAAATAAAAAAGTTATAGAAGCGCTTATAAAATCCGGCGCATTGGATTCGTTTGGATTTACAAGAAAAGCAATGCTTTCACAAATAGAAGAGATATTAGAAGCTTCGGCTAAAGCGGCGTTAGCTAAAAAAATGTCCATTGGGTCTCTTTTTGAAGAATCTGAAAATATGACGGATGTGCAACTTAACATTAAAGATATGGATGAGTTTGATCAACTTAGCGTTTTGGAGCTTGAAAAAGAGACCATGGGATTTTATATATCCGGTCATCCGCTTGATAAATATAGAAATGATATAGAAAGTATTGATTTTACATTAAGTTCTGAAATCGAAACGCTAAAAGAAGGCTCTACTACATTATTGATCGGTAAAATAGAAGAAGTAAATGAAAAAATATCTAAAAAAGGCAATAAGTTTGGGATAATTAAACTTCTTGACCTGCACGGAAATATAGAAATAAGGCTTTTTGAAGATAAGCTTAATGAACTAAAAGAGGATTTTGACCTATCTAAGCCTGTATGTTTTAAGGTAAAAATTGCAAAAGACGGCGATTCTATAAAAGTAAATCCTATGAAAATACTTAGTTTAAAAGATGCAAAAAAAGAAAAAAACAATATTATCAAGACTGAAAAAGAAGAGATTGTGTATAAAACAGTAACAGTTTGCATAATGCTAAAGAGTAGTTTGGATAAAATCAATACATTGTACAATCTAGCAAAAGAAAATTTAGGTCAGCATCCATTATCAATTTGTATCAAGAGTAAATTAGCAGACATCATAATCGAATCTTCGTATAGTGTTAATGAATCTTTTTTGGAAAAAGCAAAAGAGCTCGGTTTCTTTGAAAGTTAGCTATTTAATAAAAGAATAGAGTTGTCTTTTGTGTATTATGGAAACAGATATTTTTACTTTTTAATTTATTTTCTAATTGGTTACAAAATTTTGATATAAAAATTGTTAAACTAATAGTACAAACTTGTATTTATAGAAAAAAGGAATAACATGTCAAAATTACCAAAAATAGTTTGGTCTAAAATAGATGAGGCTCCGGCACTTGCTACATATTCATTACTACCGATAGTAAATGCTTTTACTAAATCTGCAGGCGTAGATGTAGTTCTTAGTGATATTTCACTTTCAGGAAGAGTGATAGCAACTTTTTCTGATATCCTTAAACCTGAACAAAAACAAAAAGATGAATTGGCAGAGCTTGGCGAATTGGTTTTGAAACCTGAGTGCAATATCATCAAATTGCCAAATATCTCTGCTTCAATACCACAGCTAAAAGAGTGTATAGCAGAACTTCGATCACAAGGGTATGCAATTCCTGAATATCCGGAAGATCCACAAACTCCTGAAGAGATCGCATTGAAAGAAAAATTCTCTGCTTGCTTGGGAAGCGCGGTTAATCCCGTGCTTAGAGAAGGAAACTCTGATAGAAGAGCAGCAGTTGCTGTTAAAAACTTTGCAAAGAAAAATCCACATAAGCTAAGAGCTTTCAATGAAGATTCAAAAACTTATGTTTCGCATATGGATGCAAATGATTTTTATGGCAATGAGCAGTCTATGATCAAAAATGGCGACGGCAAAGTAAAAATTGAACTTAACGGTAAATTGCTTAAAGAGATCGATGCTAAAGATAAAGAGATTCTTGACGGTACATTTATGTCCGCACAAGCGCTTAGAGCATTTTATGCAAAAACACTTGAAGACGCAAAAACAAACAATGTTCTTTGGTCATTACATCTAAAAGCAACTATGATGAAGGTTAGTGATCCGATCATGTTTGGTCATGCAGTTGAAGTATTTTTTAAAGATGTATTTGAAAAATATGCAGTTGAGTTTAAAGAGATCGGTTTTAATGCAAACTTAGGTCTTGGCGATCTTTATAAAAAACTTGCAAAACTTCCAAGCGATAAAAAAGTTGAGATTGAAGCGGCAATTATGGCAACTTATGATGTTCAGCCAAATATGGCGATGGTTGATAGCGACAACGGCATCACAAACCTTCATGCTTCAAACGATATCATCATCGATGCTTCTATGCCGGTAGTTGTTAGAGACGGCGGTAAAATGTGGAATAGACACGGCAAAGTTGAAGAGTGTGTCTCTGTGATTCCTGATAGATGTTACGCAACAATGTATGAAGAGATCGTAGCTGATTGTGTCAAAAACGGTCAATTTGATGTAACAACTATGGGTAATGTTGCTAATGTCGGTTTAATGGCTCAAAAAGCCGAAGAGTACGGCTCGCACCCAACAACTTTTGAAATCACTGAGGATGGCGTAGTTGAAGTAAAAGACAGCGAGGGCTCTGTTCTTATGAGCTTTAATGTTGAAAAAGGCGATATTTGGAGAATGAGCAGAGCAAAAGATATTCCTATTCAAGACTGGGTAAGACTTGCGGTTGAAAGAGGAAGATTGACAGGTAGTCCAATCGTATTTTGGTTAGATGAAAATAGAGCCCATGATGCAAATATGATCAAAAAAGTAAACGAGTATCTAAAAAATCACGATACAAACGGTTTGACTATCGAAATTCTTGCACCTAAAAAGGCAATGGCATACAGCTTGAAAAGAGTTAGAAAAGGTGAAGATACAATTTCTGTTACAGGAAACGTACTTAGAGATTATCTAACCGATCTTTTCCCGATCTTGGAGCTTGGAACAAGCGCAAAAATGCTTTCGATCGTTCCTCTTCTTGCAGGTGGCGGTGTATTTGAAACAGGCGCAGGCGGATCAGCTCCTAAGCACGTTGACCAATTCTTGGCTGAAGGTCACCTAAGATGGGATAGCTTGGGCGAATTCCTTGCGCTTGCGGAGTCTCTTAGAATGATCGCAAACCAAAGTGGGGAGGCAAAAGTTGCAGCGCTTGTTTCAGCACTTGACGAGGCAAATGCTGGTTATCTTGATAATAACAAAGCCCCGGGAAGAAGCGCCGGAGAGCCTGACAATAAAGCAAGTCATTTCTTTGTTGCGCAGTATTGGGCAAATGCTCTTGCGAAAAGCTCTGATAACGAACTTGCGGCAAAATTTACTCTGGTTGCAAAAGCTCTGATAGAAAATGAAGCTAAGATCATGGAAGAGATTATGGCTGTTGAAGGTAAAGCGCAAGATATCGGCGGATACTATCATCCTGATTTTGCTAAAGCAAATGCCGCTATGAGACCTTCAAAAACATTTAATAGCATAATTGACGCTATCTGATAAAAAATTATTCAGTTTTGTTATTGAAAAATAATAAAACTGATGTAAAATACATTCAATATTTTAATATTTCAAGGAAAGACATGAAAAGAGGCAAAAAAGTAACCGTTATCGGAGCAGGAAATGTTGGTGCAACAGTTGCATACATTTTGGCAATGAACGGCGCTTGCCACAGTGTAGTTTTAAGAGATAGAGATATTGAGATAGCTAAAGGCAAAGCGCTTGATATGAGCCAGGCAGCAAATGCTGCTAGAATGCATACTATTGTTTCTGTTGCTGAAGATCCAAAAGATATAGCTGATAGCGATGTTGTGGTTATTACTGCGGGCAGTCCAAGGCTTCCTGGAATGAGCAGGGAAGACCTTCTGATGATAAATGTAAACATCACAAAAGAAGTAATCGAAGATGTTAAAAAATATGCGCCAAATGCGGTCATAATAATGGTTTCAAATCCACTTGATGTTATGACTTATGTCGCTTTCAAAGAGAGTGGCTTTCCAAGAGAAAGAGTAATAGGTATGGCGGGAATACTTGATAGCGCTAGAATGGCTCATTTTATATATGAAAAAATAGGATACGGAGCTGGGCAGATCAGAGCATCTGTTATGGGTGGACATGGTGATGAGATGGTTCCGCTGCCAAAATTCTCTACTATTGCCGGTGTGCCGTTAACCGATGTTTTAAGCCAGAGTGAAATCGATGAAGTTGTTGAAAGAACAAAATTTGGCGGAGCAGAAATTATAGGTTATCTAAAAACCGGTTCTGCATATTTTGCGCCTGCAAAATCAACTGCTATTATGGTTGAATCGATACTAAAAGACACAAAACAAATTTATCCGTGCGCTGTTTATCTTGATGGTGAATACGGCCATAGTGATGTTGTTTCCGGAGTGCCTTTGGTTTTAGGAGCAGGTGGGGCAGAAAAGATATTTCAATTAACGCTCAATGACGAACAAAAAGCAAAGTTTGCCAAAAGCGTTGATAGCGTTAAGAAAATGATAAATGTACTCAATGAAAATAAATTTTTTGAAAAAGGAGAATAATATGGGTTTTAGAATAGAAAAAGACACCATGGGTGAAGTTAAAGTCCCGAATGAAAAATATTGGGGCGCTCAAACACAAAGATCACTAGAGAATTTTGAAATTGGTAATGAAAAAATGCCAAAAGAAGTAATTGCAGGTTTTGCTAATCTTAAAAAAGCTTGTGCTCTTGTAAATAACGATCTTGGAAGATTGGATGAGAAAAAAACAGGTGCGATCGCAAAAGCATGCGAAAGTGTAATAGCCGGAGAATTGGACGGTGAGTTTCCCTTGGTTGTTTGGCAGACAGGTTCAGGCACACAATCGAATATGAACATAAACGAAGTTGTTGCCCATAAAGCTATAGAAGTTCTTGGCGGAGACTATACAAAAGATAAATTGGTTCATCCGAATGACGATGTAAATAAAGGTCAAAGCTCAAATGACACATACCCAACTGCCATGAGAATTGCTGAAGTTGTTGCAGTTACTGATGATCTTATTCCTGCTATCGATCAACTAAGAGGTACGCTTGATGCAAAAGCGAAAGAGTTTGACCATATAGTTAAAATTGGAAGAACACACCTTCAAGATGCAACTCCGCTTACGCTTGGACAAGAGCTTAGCGGTTATGTTGCAATGCTTGATACTAACTTAAAACAGATAAATGATGCTCTTGTTTATTGTAAAGAGTTGGCAATTGGCGGAACAGCAGTTGGTACGGGACTTAACTCGCATCCTGAATTTTCTGGGAGAGTTGCAGACAAATTAAATAGCTTCATGCCTAAAAATTATGGATTTCTATCTCAACCAAACAAATTCCATGCTCTAACTGGTCATGATGCAGAGGTCGTTCTAAGCGGATCCATGAAGGCGCTTGCGGCAAATCTTATGAAAATAGCAAATGATATCAGATGGTTAGCAAGCGGTCCAAGATGCGCAATTGGCGAGATCACAATACCTGAAAATGAGCCTGGCAGTTCTATAATGCCTGGAAAAGTAAATCCGACGCAAGCAGAGGCTATGACAATGGTGGCTGTTCAAGTTATGGGGAATGATGCAACGGTGGGAATCGCAGCTAGCCAAGGAAACTTTGAGCTAAATGTATTTAAGCCTGTTATTGCTTATAATATCTTGCAGTCAAGTAAACTTTTGGCAGATTCTATGAGAAGTTTTGATAAAAACTGTGCAGTAGGTATTGAGCCGGTAATGGAGAGAATTGATTCATATTTACACAATTCACTTATGCTAGTAACAGCGCTTAATCCTTATATCGGATATGAAAATGCAGCTAAAATCGCAAAAACTGCGCACAAAAATGGAACAACTCTTAAAGTTGAGGCAGTCGCCCTTGGACTTATGAGCGCAGAAGATTTTGATAAATATGTAAAATCTGAAGAGATGATATCTCCAAAAGCGTAATTAAACAAGTAAAAATATACATTTAAGTATGTTTTTACATTGCATTTCTTTTTTGCTTAAGTGTGTAAATTGGTACCACTTAACAGCAAAATAACTTTCTTTTTCAAAATTCAAATAAAAAATAATATCAAAAGTCATATAATATAATCATCAAATTATGAAGGAGACCCAGTGAACATACACGAATATCAAGCAAAACAGATTTTTGCTAAATATGGCGTTCCAACACCTAGAGGGATTGTGGCAAATACGCCCGATGAGGCGCTAATAAATGCCAAAGAACTTGGAGGGAGCATCTGGGTAGTTAAAGCCCAAATACATGCCGGCGGAAGAGGACTTGGAGGAGGTGTTAAACTCGCTCGTTCACTAGATGAAGTTAAAACCTTGGCTTCTGAAATCATTGGGATGACTCTTGTGACTCATCAAACAGGACCGGAAGGTAAACTTGTTCAAAAAGTTTATATAGAAGAGGGTGCTGACATCAAAGATGAGTTGTATCTCGGCGTAGTTTTAGATCGTGCAAAAGAGATGCCTGTTATCATGGCTTCAACTGAAGGCGGTATGGCTATCGAAGATGTTGCTCATGATACTCCGGAAAAAATTATAAAAATAGCAGTTGATCCTGCTATCGGTTTCCAAGGTTTTCATGGAAGAGAACTTGTGTTTGGGCTTGGCATCACTGATCCGGATGAGCAAAAAAAACTTATAAATTTTGCATCTAAGCTTTACAAAGTATATATGGATAATGATGCAGAAATGATCGAGATAAACCCGCTTATCAAAACTGGAAGCGGTGACTTCTTGGCGCTTGACGGAAAAATGGGATTTGATGATAGCGCACTCGGTCGTCATCCTGATATAGAAGCTATGAGAGATCTTAGCGAAGAAGATCCGGATGAGAGAGAAGCAGGTCAATATGGACTTAGCTATGTATCACTTGACGGTGAAATCGGCTGTATGGTAAACGGTGCAGGACTTGCAATGGGTACTATGGATACTATAAATTATATGGGTGGAACACCTGCAAATTTCCTTGATGTCGGCGGTAAAGCAAATGCAGAAACTGTTGCAAAAGGTTTTGAAATAATCCTTAAAAATCCAAATGTAAAAGCAATTTTTGTAAATATTTTTGGTGGAATTGTAAGATGTGATAGAATCGCAAACGGAATACTAGAAGCAACAAAACTTGTTGATGTTCATGTGCCTGTTATCGTTAGACTTGACGGTACAAATGCTGAGGAAGCAACAGAGATTCTAAAAAATGCAAATATACCAAATGTAATAGCCGCTACAGACCTTGCTGACGGCGCAGCAAAAGCCGTAAAAGCTGCCAAAGGAGAGAAATAATGTCAATTTTAGTAAATAAAGATACAAAAGTAATCGTTCAAGGATTTACTGGAAAAGAAGGAACTTTTCATGCCGAGCAATGTTTGGCATACGGCACTAAGATTGTTGGCGGTGTTACGCCCAATAAAGGCGGTCAAGAGCACTTGGGTCTTCCGGTATTCAATATTGTTAGTGATGCCGTAAAAACAACAGGCGCAACTGTTTCAATGATATTTGTTCCGCCTGCATTTGTTGGTGATGCCGTTATGGAAGCAGCTGATGCCGGTATAGAACTTGCTGTTGTTATCACAGAAGGCGCTCCTGTTAGAGATATGCAGATGGCAAAAGCTTATGCTACCAAAAAAGGTATGAAAACAATAGGACCAAACTGTCCTGGTATCATTACTGCTCAAGAGTGTAAAATAGGCATCATGCCTGGAAATATTTTCAAAAAAGGAAATATAGGGCTTATTTCAAAATCAGGTACTTTGACATATGAGGGCGCAAACCAAGTATGCAAAGAAGGTTTCGGGATAAGTACTGCTGTCGGTATCGGCGGGGATCCTATCATAGGTCTTTCATATAAACAGCTTCTTCCTATGTTCGAAGCAGATCCTGAAACAAAAGCTATCGTAATGATAGGTGAGATAGGCGGAGATCTTGAAATCCAAGCCGCTGCCTTTATCAAAAAAAATATTACAAAACCTGTTGTCGCATTTATTGCAGGTCAGACTGCGCCTAAAGGCAAGAGAATGGGTCACGCAGGAGCTATAGTAAGCGGAAGTGCCGGAACTGCGGCTGAAAAAATGGAAGCTCTTAAAGCTGCCGGCGTAACGGTTGTTGTAAGCCCTGCTGAAATCGGTAAAGCTGTTAAAGAAGCTCTTTCAAAATAAAATGGTGGGATAGCGATCCCACCCTGCAAACTATCTCGCTATTACTAATTATCAATTATGCTATACTTGTCCTAAAAAAGGAAATTATCCATGAAAAAAACATTTCAAGTAGAAAATGTCAAGTGTAGCGGATGTGCCAATACTCTTAAAAAGAAGTTACTAAATGATTTTGGTAACATAGATGTAGATTTGGATCTTTTTCCGAGACAAATAACGCTAGATATAAAAGATGAAGATATAAATAAACTTAGGGAAATTCTTAAATCCATAGGTTATCCTATGAGCGATGAAAAGCTTGATACGATCGACAATATCACAACAAAAGCAAAAAGCTTTATCTCTTGCGCCACCGGTAAACTCGATAAGTAAAAATCTAAAAAACAATTAGTGCAACAAAAAGTAACAGCTGTTTCTTTTAATCCGTTATTATAAAAGTTTAAAATTATCATTATATATTTTTGGTTATTCTATCTTAAGTGAATAGGGCTACCATCACTTTGTAGAAGATTTTATCTTCATCCAATTAACAATATAACAAAAAGGGGAATTAGATGTCATCAAATATGAAAGCTCCTGAAAATACGCCGGTATGGGTTAATACAGCTAGATGCAAAGCATGTGACATTTGTGTTGATGCTTGTCCTGCAGGTGTTTTGTCTATGCAGGCTGAGCCTAGTTCAACACTTGGGGCAATGATCTCGGTTATAGCTCCGGAATCTTGTATAGGCTGTAACGAATGCGAATTGTCATGTCCGGATTTTGCTATTTATGTGGCGGAAAAAGCTGAATATAAATTTGCAAAACTTACAGATGCGGCAAAACAAAGAGCAGAAGCAATAATAAATAATAAATATAGATTACCTGCGGGTTATTAAGGAGAAAAAATGGCTACTAGAGAAGTAATATCGAGCGGAAATGAGCTGGCGGCTTTGGCTGCTGCTGATGCTGGATGTAAGTTTTTTGGGGGATATCCTATCACACCTTCAAGTGAAGTTATGCATGAAATGTCAGACTTGATGCCGGAGCGTGGTGGTGCATGTATTCAAATGGAAGATGAGATCGCGGGAGTAGCTGCTGCTATCGGCGCATCTATGAGCGGCGTTAGATCTATGACTGCTACAAGTGGTCCAGGAATTAGCTTGAAAGCTGAAAATCTTGGGCTTGCTCAAATGGCGGAAGTGCCGCTTGTTGTAGTAAATGTTATGAGAGGCGGTCCGTCAACGGGTCTTCCGACTAGGGTATCTCAAGGCGATATCGCTCAAGCAAAAAATCCATCGCACGGTGATTATAAGTCGATAACTCTTTGTGCAGGAAACTTGGCTGAGTGTTATACTGAAACTGTAAGAGCATTTAACCTAGCAGATAGATTTATGCAACCGGTATTTGTACTTTTGGATGAAACAATTGGTCACATGCATGGTAAAGCAATGCTACCTACTGAAGAAGAGGTAACGGTTGGAATTAAACCAAGAAAAGAGTTTACCGGCGATTCAAGCGAATATCATCCTTATGGTGTTGCTCAAGACGAGCCGGCAGTTCTTAATCCTATGTTTAAAGGATATAAATATCACTTTACAGGTCTTCATCACGATAAAAATGGTTTCCCTACTGAAGAGATCGAGACTTGTAGAAAACTAATTGAGAGACTTTTCAATAAAGTTGAAGCACACGAAGAAGAGCTTGAGTCTTACGAAGAGTTCATGATGGAGGATGCGGAGTTCTTGCTGATAGCTTACGGTTCAGTATCGCTTGCCGCAAAAGAAGCTATAAGACATCTTAGAGCAGCAGGTATAAAAGCCGGTTTATTTAGACCTATTACTATGTGGCCAAGTCCTGCAAAAAGAATCAAGCATTGGACAGACAAGATCCAAAAAGTTCTTATTGTTGAACTAAACATCGGTCAATACAGAGACGAGATACAAAGAGCTTCAGGAAGACTTGATATAGAAGGACTATTTAAAGTTAACGGCAGACCGATCTCTCCATATGAGATAGTAGAAAAAGTGAAAGGAATGTAAATGGCATTTAATTATGATAATTATTTAAGAGTTGACAAAATGCCGACACTATGGTGTTGGGGTTGTGGAGATGGCGTTATATTGAAAGCTTATATTCGTGCTATTGATTCTCTTGGATGGAACAAAGACGATATTTGTTTAGTTTCAGGTATTGGATGCAGCGGAAGATTTTCATCTTATGTTGATTGTAATACAGTTCATACTACGCATGGTAGAACAATTGCATTTGCAACAGGTATTAAACTTGCAAATCCTGACAAGCATGTTGTGTGTGTAGCAGGTGATGGTGATGCTTTGGCGATTGGTGGAAATCACACGATTCACGGATGTAGAAGAAATATAGATATAACTTTTATTTTAATTAATAACTTTATCTATGGTCTTACAAATTCACAAACATCTCCAACTACGCCACAAGGTATGTGGACTGTTAGCCAACAAGCCGGTAATATCGATCCAACTTTTAATGCTTGTAAATTGGCTATTGCTGCCGGCGCGTCATTTGTTGGTAGAGAAAAAGTAAGTGACCCTAAAAAAGTAGAAAAATTGATAGCAAAAGGTTTAGCGCATAAAGGCTTTAGTTTTATGGAAGTTTTATCAAATTGTCATATCAATCTTGGTAGAAAAAACAAAATGAATTCTGCTATGGAAAACTTAGACTGGATAGATAGTATTACGGTATCTAAAACAAAATATGACAATATGAGCGAAGAAGAGAGAAAAAATCTACTTCCAACTGGAGTATTGCATGAAGATGAAAATGCAGCAGAGTATTGTGAAATGTATGAGCAAGTAAAACTTGTACATCAAGGCAAACGCAAAACGATCACTCAAGATGATTTTGCTAAAAAGATTTAAGGAGTAACACGATGGCTAGAACAGTAATGAGATTTACAGGTGTTGGTGGGCAGGGTGTTCTTCTTGCAGGAGAAATTTTTGCTGAAGCAAAAATAAAAGCCGGTGGATTTGGTCAAAAAACAGCTACATATACATCACAAGTTAGAGGCGGTCCGACCGTTGTTGATATTATCCTAGATGATGATGAGATCTTTTACCCTTATGCAAATGACGGTGAGATAGACTTTATGCTTTCAGTTGCGCAAGTTAGTTTCAATTCATTTAAAGGCGGTGTGAGTGAAGGCGGCACTATAGTGGTTGAGCCAAACCTTGTTCATCCGACTGAAGAGGATAGAAAAAAATGGAATATCGTAGAAATTCCTATCATTACTATTGCAAAAGAAGAGGTTGGGAACGTTATTACTCAATCTGTTGTAGCGCTTGCTATAGCAAATACTTATATGAATGCAATAGATAGACAAGTACTGATCGATACGATGTTAAGTAAGGTACCTGCAAAAGTACATGAACTTAACCTAAAAGCTTTTGATCTTGGCGAAAAATACGCTAAAGAAGCAATGGCAAAATAATTTTACAGTCCATTTGGACTGTAAAATTTTATCTTATGATGCTCTAGAGTATTTGGCTAAATTTTTTAGCTGAAAATACCAATCATCATCTTCTTGAATTTCGCAAACATCAATCTTTTTTAAACAAATTTCAAGCTCATTCCCATCAAAACTGGTATA
The DNA here is from genome assembly GCA_020721345.1 of Sulfurovum sp. GTDB lineage: Bacteria > Campylobacterota > Campylobacteria > Campylobacterales > Sulfurovaceae > BN30871. Next base: position 12,994 of record DYMX01000001.1, on the reverse strand, counting down.
TTCGATAAAATGAATAGGAATATCTAAGCTGTTTTCACAATATTCAAGCTGATAAAATTCATAATCAAAATCTTCAATGCTCGATATATCTAAATTGTCAGCAGATATAAGAAAATAATCTTCTAATGCAAGATTTTCATTTGACTTTTTCATTGCAGTTATTCCTTTGTGAACACTCTGAACAAATTTTTTGTTGCAAATCTACATTGTTATTTATAAGTCTTAAAACCTCACATTTAACAGAATCTATATTTCTTGTGCTATAAGCTACGCAAACTCCGCGATTTTTTGCCTCTTGTTTATAGTGAAGCATTGTATTGTGGTTAAGAAAATTTGTAAGCATCAATACTAAATCAATTTTATTTGGTATTGATTTTGCTTTCTTGCTGCCATTTTTTAAATTTCTTCCAGTCCAGTGAGTAACACTAGTTATACCCATATCGTACAATATATTTAAAATAGAATTTATTTTATCCCCGCCCAATACTAAAACTGACATTTTTTCCCTTTGTTTTAATTTGTCTCTTTTATTATATTTTTTGCTAGATTTGCAACATATTGCTTATCCAGCTCATTGTGCCTCATTTTTATTATTCTTACAATTGAATAAATTGCTTTTTCATTTGCCATGCTGCAGCCATTTACTATTTGCCTTATTTCCATTTTGATTTCGCACTCACTCATATTCATCCTTTATGATAATAGTTATCAAATACTAACATTATAAAACTTAATCTGTAATTAAATTGATAATTATTCTCAAATAAATATAAAATGATCATTTATAAAAATTTTTGATATAATTCCACAGGTGCGATAGGTAGTTGCCGGTGAATTTTTCACGGGAGGAAAGTCCGAGCTACACAGAGACAAGACTCCACCTAACGGGTGGCCAGAGCAATCTGAGGGCAAGTGCAACAGAGAGAAGACTACCGCTTCTGCGGTCAAAGGTGAAAGGGTGGGGTAAGAGCCCACCAGTGGCTGTGGTAACACGATCAGCTAGGTAAACCCTGTCTGTAGCAAGAAATACATGGTAAGAGTCTCTAACTTGGCAGTAATGCCAAAATAGTACTTCGCTTGAGCGTTGTAGCGATACAGCGCCTAGATAAATAACTACCCACGACAGAACTCGGCTTATAGTCGCACCTATCTACTTGAATTTAAAAACTTTACATTAAGCAAACAAAATATAATATAACCAAAATTTTAAAAGGTATAAAATGCAACACACAGCCTGCGCTTTAGACTGTTATGACGGATGTGCTATTGTTTGCGATAACCATAAGATAAGCGGCGACAAAGAGCACCCTTTTACGCAAGGATCTCTTTGCGCAAATGTAAATACAAATATACAAAAAGCATCACGTATAACAACACCTATGATAAACGGTAAAGCCGTGAGCATGAAAGAAGCGCTGGAATATGTTGCAAAGATCGAAGAGTGCGATTTTGGTATCAGCGAATATGACTTTACAAAAGAACTCTTTAGGCTAAAAGGATTTAATGGACTGGATAGTGAAGAGCATTATCTAAACTTTTGGCTAGATCAATGCGATCAAAAAGGAAAGATGGTAGTTTCAGAATTTGGCAAAATAAAGTTAAAGGTAAAAAACAGCAAGGATATAAGAGTCGATTGCGTGAAGATAACGGCAAATACATTCAATGTAAACAAACTCACACCATCAACCATATCAAATGAGGGGCATAGCGCTTGTTATGGCGAGGTAAAGGTATCACTATCTAAAGTGGTGGTATAATTATGAAAAAAACAAAAGAGAAAAGATGACATTAGAAGAGTTAGATAAAAAATATGTTTTGCAAACTTATGCAAGAGACTATACAAATTTTACTCACGGCACAGGTTCTACGCTTTATGATGAAAACGGCAAGGATTATATAGACTTTGCAAGCGGAATAGGCGTAAACAGTGTTGGACATGGAAATGAAAAGCTAGCAAATGCCGTCTGTGAGCAGGCAAAAAAGATCATACATATATCAAATTTGCAGGTTATCGAACCACAAGCAAAATTGGCGCAAAAGATATCTGAACTATATGGTGAGGATGTGGGAGTATTTTTTTCAAACTCCGGCGCAGAGGCAAATGAAGGCGCAATAAAGCTAGCTAGAAAATACGGTGAAATTAAGTTTGATAAAAAAAGATACAAGATCATAACGCTTGAAAATTCATTTCATGGCAGAACTCTTGCTACTGTAAAAGCTACAGGGCAGGATAGTTTTCATCCATCATGTTTTGCGCCTTATATCGAGGGTTTTTCGTGTATCCAAAGTTTGAAAGATATCGAAAACGCGATAGATGATGAAACTGTTGCGGTTATGATAGAACTTATAAAAGGTGAGGGCGGCGTTGCAGAGCTGCCTCATGATGAAGTAGAGCATTTAGCAAAAGTTTTAAAAGAAAAAGATATCTTGCTTATAGTCGATGAAGTTCAAACGGGAGTTTTTAGAAGCGGAGAGTTTTTGGTTTCGCAAGTTTACGGCATCAAGCCTGATATTATAACATTAGCCAAAGGACTTGGCGGCGGTGTGCCGATAGGAGCCGTTGTAACACCTCACAAAGATATATTTGTAGCAGGTGATCATGGAAGTACATTCGGCGGAAACTACCTGAGTACCGCAGCAGGCAACGCAACATTGGATATATTGGAAAATATTAAAAAAGATGGGCAGCTTGACGCTACAATAGTTTACTTTGAAGAAAAATTAAAAGAAGTAATAAAAGCCAATCAAGATAAATTTGATAGCATCACTGGAATAGGGTTTATGAGAGGATTGAAAGCTAAAAACAGCGACATACAAATAAAAACCATCAAGCAGGTGATGAAAGAGGGCGTGATAGTGTTAAAATCCGGCAACAACACTGTTAGATTTCTGCCAAGCCTTACTATCACTAAAGATGAGATAAACGAAGGTTTTGCGAGACTGAATAAGGCTTTAGAAAATATATGAATTTTAGCAAATATATGAGCGAGTGGCTCTATGGAAAAGAGGGCTACTACAGCACCTTTAAAGCCATAGGCAAAGAAGGTGATTTTTATACTGCTGTGAGCAGTAGCAGATTTTTTGGAGCTAGTATAGCAAATTTTTTACTTAAGCTTATAGACCAAGACGACTCAAAAAAAACAGGATATCTTGTAGAGATAGGCGCTCATAGGGGGTATCTTATCTGTGATATGATACAGTGGATATACAGCGTAGATCCATCTCTTCTTAAAACGCTTAAGTTTGCCATCATAGAAAAACATCCGCAAGTCATAGAGGAACAAAAAGAATATATCCACAGGAGGTTTGGAGATGATGTTGGCGTAGAACATTACGGTTCTGTTGACGAGATAAAAATGGATTATGCATTTGTGGTTTCAAATGAGATATTTGACGCATTTTCTTGCGAGCTTTATATGGATGAAAAAATAGCAACGGTAAATAACCACAAGATATCATGGATACCGGCCACAAAAGATATGATAGAGTGGAGCAAAAAACATCGTCTAACAAAAGGCGAGATAGCAGTCGGATATGAAGAGTTTGCAAGTGAATTTAAAACTCTTTCAAAATGCGATTTTGTATCATTTGACTATGGAGAAAGATATATAAGAAACGACTTTTCAGTTAGGACATATAAAGAACATAAAACCTATCCATTGTTTGATGAAACTATAAAGCTAGAAGATTTGTTTGGAAATTCTGACATAACATATGATGTTAATTTTGCCCATGTTATAGAGGCTTTTGAAAATAACGGCTTTAATCTTGGCTCATTTCAAACACAAGCAAGGGCTTTGATCGAGTTTGGCATCATTGAAATACTTGAACAATTTGCAAGACAGACAACAAAAGAGATATATATAAGTGAAGCAGGCAAGATAAAAACTCTTATATCTCCAACCATAATGGGAGATAAGTTTAAAATGATACACTTATCCAAATAACAACAGGACTTTAAAATGAAAAAAATAATATTTGGTTTTTTGGCAATGTCAAGCATGATGTTTGCAGATAAAATTAATGGTTATAATGAGCTTCATGATGCACTTTTCTTGGGTAATGACAAAAAAGCCGTATCGCTTATCTCAAATAAAAATTTAATCAACAGTAAAACAAAAGCGGATTTGCAAAGTACCTCATAAGCAAAAATGCTGATATGGATATATAAAATCTTGATGGTATAACGCCTCTTCATCAAGCTGCATTTAGCGGCAATGCGCCTTTGGCGCAATATATGATAGATAGAGATGCAGATACCGAGATAGAAAATAAAAAAGGTGACGGCTTGTCAGCCGGCGCTTTTAAAGAAATATATAGGTATAGTAAATATCATGGCTTCAAAAGATAAGGAGAGCCGTAAAATGAAGGTTAAAAGATGAATATAACGGTAAACGGCGAGAGAAAAGAATTTCAAGATGATGTAACTATAAACAAAATCATAGAATTGCTTGAGATAAAAGTCGGTGTTATGGCTGCTGCTGTCAATATGGAGATAGTGAAAAAAGATGATTGGGGCAGTTTTAAACTATGTGAAAATGACAAAGTTGAATTGTTACAATTTGTAGGTGGGGGCTGATTTTTGACTTCGTGTTTGCAATTATTTAAATTTCACACAAACTAACACAAACTAACTATTCACCAATAACCACAACAGCGATGGCGAAACCTCCGTCATGACTGATGGATAATGAGCTGTTAGTATGCGGGAAGTTTGGAGCAACTTTTTCGCTTAGCTCAAAGCGTGGAGCGCCTTTGGAGTTTTTAGATATGATAATGTCATAAAAGCCAAGCTCACCGCCTATCCCACACCCAAATGCTTTACTGATAGCCTCTTTTGCAGCCCAAAGTCCAGCTATGGAAGCAGATTTTTTGGCAAACTTTATTTCATCTTCGCACAAAAACCTTTGTTTAAAACTATCTCCGAATTTTTCTATCGCGCTTTCAATTCTATTGATGGCAATTATATCTGTTCCTATTTTCATGAGTAGAAGTTTAGCATAATTCTACTCAAACATCCATTCAACAACCTTTGCAACATCTTCGGCTATAAAACATTTGATAGCCGTTTCTTCAAGCGGTTTTGCAGGAATGATGGCTTTGTTGAAGCCTTGAGTTTGCATCTCTTTTAGCCTTAGCGAGAGATTGCTCACATCTCGTATCTCGCCCGTTAAGCTAACTTCTCCTAAAAATATAGTTTTAGAGCTGAGTTCACGGTTACGGTAGCTACTCAAGATCGCAGCGATGACTGCTAAGTCCGCACTAGGTTCATTTATCTTGATACCGCCGCTCACATTGATATATACATCATAAGTACCGAGCGGCAGGTCAAGTTTCTTTTCAAGCAGCGCTAAAAGCATAGATAGGCGGTTGTTGTCAAATCCCGTGGAACTTCGTCTAGCACTCCCGTAACTTTCACTCACAAGAGCTTGAATCTCTACTACGATAGGGCGACTTCCTTCAAGCAATATGGTCAAAGCGGAACCTGCTTGAAGTTTGGATTTGTTATAAAACTTACTCCCTATCGTTTTGGCATCATTTAAGCCGTTTTTATTCATTTCAAATATACCGACTTCATTTGTAGAGCCAAAGCGATTTTTGAACCCTCGCAGCAGTCTTAATTCGCTGTTACTGTCTCCTTCAAAATAAAGAACAGTATCTACCATATGCTCCAGCACTCTTGGTCCTGCTATGGAGCCGTCTTTGGTAATGTGTCCAATGATAAATATAGGTATGTTTTGGCTTTTTGCTATCCGCATAAGCTCAAATGTCACACTTCGAACTTGCGCAACAGATCCTGGGGACGAGGGCAGTTCATCGCTATACAAGGTTTGAATGGAGTCTATGACTATAAAGCCGTATGATTTTTGGAGTATCTCACTAAGTATATTTGAGAGATTTATCTCACTAAGCAAAAACAGGTTTCCGGCATTTGCATCAAGTCTATCCGCTCTTAACTTTATCTGCCCCAATGACTCTTCGCCGGAAACATACAAAACATCTTTTTTATTTTTGGCGATATTTCCTGCTATTTTGAGAAGCAGGGTGGATTTGCCAATGCCCGGACTTCCTCCGATGAGCGTAAGTGAGCCTTGCACGATGCCTCCGCCAAGGACTAGATCAAGCTCACTGCTTCCGCTTACAAATCTATGAAATTCATCTTGGACTATGTCGGTAATCGGCATCGCTTTAGCGCTATAAGTTGAATTGTTTGAAATCTCTTGAAGTATCTCTATTTGGGCAGAACTTAGCTCCATCATACTATCCCATGTACCGCAATTGGTACATTTTCCAACCCATCTAGGGCTTTGAAATCCGCACGATTGACATTCAAATAAAGTTTTTTTCTTTGCCATAATCACTCCTTTGTACTAAAAGTGATTATAGGATAAAAAATGGAGTGGGATTTAAAAATATGTCAAAATGTAATACTTTTAAATAAAAGTAGATTATTTTGCTAATATAGATCAAATCAAACTATGAGGATTTGATATATGGATAAATCAAATAATACAGATATGGTTATGTATAATGACGGTGAGTTGGAACTAGATGTTTCGGTCAAAAACGAAACGGTTTGGCTAAGTCAAAATCAATTATGTGAACTTTTTGGTAGAGATAAATCAGTTATTTCAAGGCATATTAGAAATATTTTTAGTGATGGTGAATTAGAAAAGTCTTCAACTGTTGCAAAAAATGCAACAGTTCAATTTGAAGCTGGAAGAGAAGTTAGAAGAGATGTGGAATACTATAACCTAGATATAATTATTTCTGTTGGTTATCGGGTCAAATCGCAAAAAGGGGTGCGGTTCAGACAGTGGGCAACATCGGTTCTCAAAAGTTATATCCAAAACGGTTACGCTATCAATGGTGATAAAATCACAAATGATAGATTTGTATCTTTGGAAAATGAGGTGTCTCTTTTGAAATCAAAAGTAGAGAACATCTCAAGTGGACTAGAAAATACAACAATGAAAGTAAAACAAGGGATACTTTTCGATGGGCAGGTTTATGATGCGTATGCGTTTGTCAATGATTTGTTAAAAAGTGCAAAAAGTGAAGTGGTACTTTTGGACAACTACATAGACGATAGTATTTTTACGCTCTTTAGCAAATATCCAAATCTTAAAATAAAAATATATACTCAGAGCATCTCAAAACAGTTGCGTTTGGACTTTCAAAAGTGCAAAGCCCAATACCAAAACATAGAACTGCATGAATTCAAAAAAGCTCATGATAGATTTTTAATACTTGATGGAGTAGAGATGTTCCATATCGGCGCAAGTCTTAAAGACCTTGGTAAAAAGTGGTTTGCATTTTCTAAGTTTGAGATGGAATCTTTGAAGATTTTAGGAAAACTCAAAGATTTTTGAAGCTATTTGATATTTTAATTTTGATAAAGAATATGTCAAAATGTAATATTTTGTGATTTGTGCAGTTTTTTAAATTTTAAAATATATAAAACAATTAATAACTCTATGTTCTTTTATGCTAAAATAGTTATCATCAATGGGAAGGGCGTTTTTATATATGGCATTTAGTGAATCAGATACTCGCTTTAAACTTATCGACCCAAAGATCAAAGAGAGTGGGTGGAGAGAATCCAATATCGTCAGAGAGTATTATTTTATTGATGGTAGAAAACTCATCGGCGGTAAAAGAGGCAAGCAATATTTTGTCGATTATCTACTTACCCATAAAAATACCAATTTAGCTATTATCGAAGCTGATACAAAAAATAAAACAGATAAGATGATAGTGAAAAACTTTTGGGTGTAAAGGTGGGTGTTTTGTATGAGTAATTTAACATTTTCTGCATTTCAATTAATTATTGACGAAAAAGTTCCTAATATCAGAGAATTTTCAGAATACCAAGAAGAACAGTATGATACTAAAGACAATATCTATAGAATTACTACTCAAAAAATAGATAATACATATTATTGGGTTTATATGGAATATGGTGGAGAACTGCCATACGGTGAAAAAGTCTATGATAAAGAAAAATCAGAAATATTAAACAATCCAAGAACAAAAAGTCAAGCTGAGTTAAATAAGCAACTTTTTTGCCTTTATGATTTTGAATTAAATACATTTTATATTTCTGATGGGAGAAAAAAAGGTTTTCTTGAAGAATATTTAAAACATAAATTATCAAAAGATATAGTAATCAAGAGATTTTTTAAAAGTCCAGAAGAATTTATTGAATATGTTAAAACGATAGAAAGTATAAGTTTTACTTCAAAACATAATCTTTTTTCTATCAATAATGACATATTTGGAGATCCAAAAGATATATTTGGCTTAGGGCAACCAGAAAATTTTAAAATGGATATTGCTTATAATGGAAGAAAAGTTACGGATAATTTTAAAACAAAATTTTTTAATCTTCTTTCAAAAAAAGTAAATAGTGAAATACAATCTTTAGTATGTATTGGAAAAGATGATAATAAAATGGAAGCAATTTTTGATATTTCAAGTTTTACACAAACAGTGCCTTTAAGTTTAAAAAAAGATGAACTTGGCAGATATGAACAAAATATAGTGCAACAAAATTTGTTGCATGTATTAAGCGGGCACAGCAATGTATAATCAACATTTAATGTATTTAGTCTTCACAGCTATAGGTATATTTGGAATATTGTTTTTTATTGATATTTCAATAACTGAATCATTAATGCAAAACTTCATCACTTTTCTTTCAATTACATTTGGTTTTTATATGACAAGCTTATCTGTTCTATATAATTCAAAATATATAAAAAAATTATATGATGAAATTGACCCTAAAAAGCCAACTCAACGGAAAATACACACTTTAAAAAACTATTTTAGAGATAGTGCTTACTGGTCTTTATTTTCTATTGGATTATTAATTATTTATTCGTTGACTACAAAAGTTGAAAGTAGCACTTTGCTTTTGAATTCTTTTTTTGAGAGTCTTTTGGTTTCTGTTGTTTTTGTTAATTTCATTTTTATGTTTTTATTATTTAAAGTATTTATAAATGGGCTAATTGATGAATCAGCAAAATAATATATTTTTAAAAATGAGGACAATGAAATGAAAATTGTAAAAGTAAAGTTAGAGAATTTTAGAAGTTATAAAAATGAAATTACTGTTGACTTTTCAGATTTAACAGTATTTGTAGGTAAAAATGACATTGGAAAGTCAACAATACTAGAAGCATTAGATATTTTTTTCAATGATGGTAAAGGTGCAGTCAAAATTGATAAAGAAGATATCAACAAGCAATTAAAAGAAGAAGGTAATACTGAAATTAAAATAACAGTGGTTTTTGAAAATTTACCAGATATATTAACCATAGATTCTACAAATCCAACTACACTACATGATGAATATTTGCTCAATAATGAGAATCAACTTGAAATCATAAAAAAATATCTTAATGCTGGAAAAGAAAAAGTTTTTATAAAAGCTAATCATCCAACACATCTAAATTGTAGTGAGTTACTTTCAAAAAAAATCAGGGATTTACAAAAGATATTAGATGATAATAGTATTACTTGCGAAAATAGAGCAAAAAGTGCCATTGTAAGAAAGTCAATTTGGAATCATTATGTGGATAATTTAGAATTACAAGAAATAGAAATTGATGCAACCAAAGAAGATGCAAAAAATATTTGGGAGCAGTTAAAAAACTATATGCCATTATATTCATTGTTTCAATCAGATAGAAAAAATAGTGATGGAGATGATGAAGTTCAAAATCCAATGAAATTAGCCGTTCAAGAGATTTTAAAAGATGAAACATTACAAAATACTTTAATACAAGTTGCAAATGAAGTTTCCATCAAGTTAAGAGCTGTAGCCGACCAAACTCTCGAAAAGCTAAATGAAATGAATCCAGAAATCGCGAATAGCTTAAATCCTGTAATACCAGCAGCTGAAAGCTTAAAATGGATTGATGTATTTAAAAATGTATCTATAACTGGCGATGAAGATATTCCAATAAATAAAAGAGGAAGTGGAGTTAAAAGACTTGTATTATTAAACTTTTTTAGAGCTGAAGCTGAAAGAAGACAAAGAGAACAAAATGTTCCGAGTATTATATATGCTATTGAAGAACCTGAAACATCACAGCATCCTAGCCATCAAAAAAAACTAATAGAAGCATTTATTCAACTTTCAAATGCAAATAATACACAAATAATTTTGACAACACACAGTCCTGCTATCGTAAAGATGTTAGACTTTGAACACCTAAAACTAATCACAAATAACAATGGCAAAGAAATCATAAATATCGAAAGAGCTAATTTGCCTTATCCATCATTAAATGAAGTAAATTTTTTAGCATTTAATGAATCAAATGATGAGTACCACAATGAGTTATATGGTTATATCGAAAGTGAAGGTGAATTAAGTAATTATAAATCCACTAAAACAACTGTTAGCTATCAAAAAGCAAATCCAAGAAATGGTAATATTACTTCTATTCAAATAATTATAACTGAATATATAAGACATCAAATTCACCATCCTGAAAATAACAACAATCGTAGATATACACATCAAGAATTACAACAGTCAATCAGCGATATGAGAGACTTTATAGAAACTAATATTTTGTTAAAAAAGTAAGTCGTAATATGAAATCAGAGTTTAAAAAGGCAAACCAAAAATGAAAAAACACACAATAGAAGAGCAAAGTATAAATGACAACAATTATAAAAAACTAAAAGAGCTTTTCCCTCATGCTGTGAGTGTGGATGAGGATGGTAAATATATCATCGATCCTCAGAAGTTACAGATGAGCTTAGACCCTTCAAAGGCGGAGATAAAAGAAGATGGCTATGGACTTAACTGGGTTGGTAAAAAAGAGGCTTATCATAATGCATTTACAAAAAATTATAAAGTTCTAAAACCACTAAAAGATGATTCTAAAAACTGGAATGAAACAGAAAATATCCTTATAAAAGGTGATAATCTTGATGCGTTAAAAATTCTTCGCCACAACTATTTTGAATCCATCAAAATGATATACATCGACCCGCCTTACAATACTAAAAATGATGGGTTTGTGTATAACGACAACTTCACAAGCAGTACAGAACAGACGCTTGAAAACTTAGGATATGACAAAGAGTATATAGACTACATCGAGAACATACAAGGGGCAAAAACACACAGTGGGTGGCTCTCGTTTATGTACCCTCGGCTTTTGCTTGCGAGGGATTTGCTCAAAGAGGACGGGGTAATTTTTATCAGCATTGATGATAATGAAGTGGCACAGTTGAGAATACTTTGTGATGAGATATTTGGAGAGGCTAATTTTATAGCTCAAATTTGTCATAAAGCAAGGGCTTCTGTTTCCAATGATAAGATTATTTCTTCAAATCATAATCATATTTTGTTGTACTCTAAAAACTATGATGATGTTTTTCAGCAAAGACATTTATTTGGACTGAAACCGATATTAACGGGTTTTACTAAAGATGATAATGATGGAAAAGGAAAATATAAATATTCTCCAGTTGATGGACCAGGTGGAGCTTCAAAAGGGAATCCATATTATACATTTGAAGGTGTTACGGGTTATTTTAGATATTCAAAAGAAGAAATGCAAAATAAATTTGATAACGGCGAAGTTGTAAAAGTTGGCAATGGGTTACAAAGAAAATATTATTTGGATTATGCAAAAAAAACAAAAAAAACAGATACGACTTGGTGGGATGATAAACTTTATACTTCATCAGCAACTAGCACTTTAAAAAAATTAATGAAAGGTGATTATTTTACAAATCCAAAACACATTGATTTAATTAAAAGAATGTTAGAGTTATCAACTGTCAATAACGACCTAATCCTAGACTTCTTCGCAGGAAGCGGAACAACGGCGCATGCGGTGATGGACTTAAATGCCAAAGATGGCGGAAACCGTAAGTTTATTTGTGTACAGTGGGCGGAAGAGACACCAGAAAAAAGTGAAGCACAAAAAGCTGGATATGAAACTATTTTTGACATCACAAAAGAGAGAATTAAAAGAGCTGGAGAGAAGATTGTAGCGGCTGACTTAACCAAACAAGATTTAGACATAGGTTTCCGTACTTTTGAAGTCGTAGAAGATCAAAAACAAAAAATCTATCAAAAATCACTTGAAGAAGTAAGCCAAGATGATTTAGTGGCTATGATGGAAAAACCTGATATAGAATCAAATGAAGAGATACTTTACAATCTTTTTGTAGCAGAAACACTACCACTTAGCACAAAACACGAAGAAATTATAAAAGATAAACTTTATCTAGCTTCAAATGTAGCTTTTATACTCGGCGATATAACATCTGATGAGTTAGTTGAAGCATTAAAAGAGAAAAAAGAGTGTGAATACATAACTGTCTATAGTCCAAATATCAGCAACGATAAATTTACACTTGAAATTGAGAGTAACATAAGTAAACTGGGTATTAAGCCTGATAAATTAAGATTTAGAGGATAATCAATGGCTTTAAAAATAAAGTTTGATAGACTTGATTATCAGGAACTTGCAGTAGATAGCATAAGTGATGTATTTGCCAATATAGCATTTAAAGCTAATGATAACAAAAAGAGTAATCCCTCTTTTGATTTACAAGCTTCAAAAAGTATATTGGTCAATAATATTACAAAAGTGAGAGAGTCAAATAAAGTTGATATTGGTGATATTTCTATCAAAGATGAGTTAGTTATTGATACTTTGATGGAAACCGGTACGGGAAAAACTTTTACATTTTTGGAGTCTATTTATAGACTTAATCGTGATTATGGGCTTAGTAAGTTTATCATACTTGTCCCCTCGAACCCTATACGACAAGGGACTATCAAAAATATCAAAATTACAAAAGAATTTTTTCTCAAAGAGTACGGAAAACAAATATCGGTATATAACTACAGTGAAAAAACTGTTTTAAATTATATCAATGCGAGTGATCAAAACATCTCTGTACTAGTTTCGACTTACCAGTCATTTAACAAAGCTTCTAACAATATAAATAA
>DYMX01000043.1 GCA_020721345.1 Sulfurovum sp. | reverse complement strand
GAAATTATACAAAAGTCTGATTTACTAAATGTTGAATTAGCCAATATGTACAGCACAAACATTCAAACAGTTTCCAAGTGGAAAGGTAGAGATTTTATATAATCGCCAATATATATTTTTTGACAAATCAAAATATATAACAACATATCAAAAGTTAACCGTTTAAGATGCAAAAAGTTATAATACCTTTATGAAAAACCTCTACAATGCATTGCAATTAAAACAATTATATACTCTTCGTTTATTGGGATATAACTATAGCAGCCTTGCCCCATACAAAGAAGAAGAGATATCTCTTCAGTTGCCGCAAAATATGCAAGAACTGAAAAAACAGGTAAATAATTGCCATTTATGCGAACTTAGCAAATATCGTAAAAATGCAGTTTTTGGCGAAGGCAGCTTGGAAGCAAAAATAATGTTTGTCGGCGAAGCCCCTGGAGAAACAGAAGATAGCTTAGGTCGCCCTTTTGTAGGAAAGTCGGGAGAACTGCTAAATACAATGATAGAAAATGTTTTGGGGCTAAAAAGAGAAGATATTTATATCACAAATATCGTCAAATGCAGACCCCCAAAAAATGCAGAGCCGACACCCGAGGAAGCAAATACATGTCTGCCTTTTTTAAAAAAGCAGATAGAGATAATTAAACCAAAGATAATTGTAACACTGGGCAGTGTTGCTTTAAAATATTTGACAACAAATGAGCTTCAAATCTCAAAAGTGCGAGGAAGCATCATCAAACAAGATGATTTTACGATCATTCCTACTTTTCATCCCAGCTATTTACTTAGAAATCCTTCTGCAAAAAAAGAGGCTTTTGAAGACTTGAAAAGTATAAAAAAATTGTATAATGAGATAACGAGTTAGAATTTTATTGGACTGATTATCTACTTTGTAATGCCCGTCTTGTGGGTATTACAATTTGCAAGACCTAATGATCTCTTCTATTTTTTTAACAATTGTAGGATCTTCAAGCGTTGAGATATCTTGAGTGATCTCTTCCCCTTTTGCTATGCTTCTTAAAAGTCTTCTCATGATCTTTCCACTTCTTGTTTTTGGAACATCTGGAACAAAAACTATATCATCACACAGAGCTATAGCGCCTATCTCTTTTTTGATTATCTCATTTATTTCTTTTATGGTTTCAGCTTCAGTTGCAAAGTTATCATCGCCTTTTAGTACAATATAAGCAAAAATTCCCTCGCCTTTTATCGGATGCGGTTTGCCCACAACTGCATTTGCTGCAACTGCTGGATGTTTTTTGATAGCAGCTTCAACTTCAGCAGTTCCCATTCTATGACCACTTACATTGATAACATCATCGGTTCTTCCTGTGATCGTCATATAACCCTCTTCATCTATCATGGCACCGTCACCTGTAAAATATACCGGCTTACCGTCTTTTTTGCAATCCCCAAAATATGATCTTACAAATCTATCCCCATCATTCCAAATAGTTCTTATCATACTTGGCCATGGTTTAGTTATGCACATAAAACCTTTTTCGCCTATCGGTGTAGGGTTGCCGTTCTCGTCTATTATCTCTGCCATGATCCCTGGAAGCGGAAATGTTGCGCAAGCAGGTTTTATAGGCGTAGCAAAAGGAAGCGGACTTATCATATGTCCTCCCGTTTCCGTTTGCCAATATGTATCAACTATAGCGCATTTTCCTCTGCCTATCTCGTCATAGTACCATTTCCACGCAGGCGGATCGATAGGCTCACCGACAGTACCAAGAATTCGCAAACTGCTAAGATCATATTTTTTAGGTTCATCTGCTCCCATTTTATGAAGAAGCCTGATAGCCGTAGGCGCTGTGTAAAATTGGTTTATCTTGTAGTCTTCGACCATTCTCCAGCATCTGCCCGCATCAGGATAAGTCGGAACGCCTTCGAACATAACGGTCGTTGCGCCTGCGGCCAAAGGACCGTAAACTATATAAGTATGCCCTGTTATCCAGCCCACATCCGCAGTACACCAGTATATATCATTGTTTTTTATATCAAATACCCACTCCATGGTCATTTGCGCCCACAGGATATATCCTGCTTGTGAATGTTGTACACCCTTTGGTTTTCCGGTGCTTCCACTTGTATAAAGTAAAAATAGTGGGTCTTCGCTATCCAAAACTTCAGCTTCGCAAACATGAGATTGGCTTTTAATAAGCTCATTGTACGAATAATCACGCCCGCCTTCCCAATGTATCTCTTCATTGTTTCTCTCGACTACACAAACTGCTTTAACGCATTCGCAACCTGATTTTAACGCTTCATCAACAACAGGCTTTAGCATATAAGGACTGCCTTTTCTAAAAGCTCCGTCAGCAGTTACGACAAGTTTAGCTTCTGCATCAACGATTCTATCTCTTAAAGCTTCAGCACTAAATCCGCCAAATACTACAGAATGGATAGCGCCTATTTTTGCGCAAGCAAGCATGCTAATTGCCGCTTCAGGGATCATTGGCATATAAAGCACTACCCTATCGCCTTTTTGTATCCCAAATTCATTCCTATACATATTTGCGGTCTTGTTCACTTCATGCGCAAGCTCAAGATATGTCAAAATTCTTTTATCGCCATTGTCGCCTTCAAAAATAATTGCAGCTTTATTTGCCTTTGAAGAGAGATGCCTATCTATGCATTGGTGAGCAATATTGAGTTTACCGTCAACGAACCACTTGTAAAACGGCGCATTTGACTCGTCAAGAACTTTTGAAAATGGGTTAAACCAATCTATTTTTTCATTAGCAGATCTAGCCCAAAATCCTTCATAATCTTCTTTTGCTTCCTTCATTAATTTATGATATTCATCCATGCTTTTTATTGAAGCATTTTTTATATGTTCTTCATTTGGGTAATATTTTTCTTGTAGCATTAATGTCCCTTTTATGTTTATACTAATAGGACAAGATTAGTCTTTTTATTATAATATTTAGCTGAAACTTTATATATTTTTTTAAATGGTCTCAAAAAAATTTCATTCTGTAAATTTTTTACAATTTTATCAAATGATGATTTTTTCTACCACATCCAGTCCAAAACCGGCAAGTCCAACAAATTCCGTATCGGCATTTGTGGTAAGCAGCTTTATCTTTGAAATGCCTAGGTCTTTAAGTATCTGAGCGCCTACGCCGAACTCTTTTGCCTGCTCGTTTGATATTGTTTGCGTATCCAAAAACACCAACACACCGCCGTTTGCCTTAAGATACTCTATGCTTTTTGTCAAAACATCAAATCTTTTGCCATTCAATATCAGATCGCTGTCAAGCCCAATGTTATGAAATTTTACATTTGATATTTCATGTGTTTTGTAAAATTGCACGGCTTTGTGTATTTTATTTAAGTGATCTTTATATACGGCAAGCGTTGCTTTTGATGAATTTATCTCTATTTCATATTCATCTATTTTTTCTACAAGCTTTTCATTTGCTAATCTATACTCAACGATATCGGATATATATACTATTTTAAGAGCATGCTTTCTTGCAAATATCTCAAGATCGTCCCTTCTTGCCATAGTGCCATCGTCTTTGATGATCTCGCATATTACACCTACAGGAGCAACGCCTGCAAGTTTACATAGATCTACGGAACCTTCAGTGTGGCCTGTCCGCACCAAAACACCTCCGTCTTTTGCAATAAGCGGAAATATATGCCCCGGTCTTACAAAATCGCTTTTATGCGCCATAGGGTGTGTTAGTTTTGATATACAGTCACTTCGCTCAAGAGCTGATATGCCCGTTGTTGCGCTAGTCAGATCTATGGAAACCGTAAAAGCTGTTTCGTGGTTGGAATTGTTGTTTTGCACCATTGGTATAAGATCAAGCTTTTTTGCCATATCTGCTGTTATCGGAGCGCATATAAGCCCTCTTGCCTCTTTCGCCATAAAATTAACATGTTCAGATGTGCTGAATGTCGCAGCATATACCAGATCGCCCTCGTTTTCCCTGTCTTCATCATCCATCATTACTACCATTTGCCCATGCTTGATGGCCTTTATAGCATCTTCGACTCTTTTAATGGATTGCTTCATTTATAAAACCTTATTTTTATATCTTTTGTATAATTATATCTTGTATGACTTCAAAATATTTAAACTTTTTCAAAAAAGGTATTGACATTTTATTTGGTTTGAGATATAATGTTGTCCACATTAAGAGTTATAAAAACTTTTGTTGGGGTGTCGCCAAGCGGTAAGGCACTGGTTTTTGGTACCAGTATTCAGGGGTTCGAATCCCTTCACCCCATCCACCTTGGAATTTCTTCCATTCTAATTTATCGCGGAATAGAGCAGTCCGGTCAGCTCGTCGGGCTCATAACCCGAAGGTCACAGGTTCAAATCCTGTCTCCGCAACCAATCAAATAAAGTTTATAAGTAATCTATATGGGTCTAAAGTTTACCAAACCCAAAATTAATCGATTTTAACATTTACCATAGTATAATATTTGAAATAAAACTAAAGGCAAAAAATTGAACTATTTAGAACTCATTGTTATACTCTCAACAGCTTTGATGATAGGCTTTGGACATTGTATCGGAATGTGTGGCGGCATAGTAGTGGCTTACAGTACATCAAAGATAGATACAGCATCATCATTTTCAAAACAAACCATTTCTCATTTAGCCTACAATTTCGGCAGGGTTACCACATATACTATATTTGGAGTTATATTTGGATTGCTTGGCAAAGCATTTACTTTTTCCATGGAAACAAAAGGATTTTTATTTATTGCAACCGGCATACTCATGATACTGACAGGTTTTACTATAGCTGGCGGGACCAAATTCTTAAACACTTCTAGTTGGTCTTTATCGAAACAATCATGGTTTAAAAGCCTGTTTTTAAAACTTCTACAAAGCAAATCATTATCAAGTTTTTATTTTTTGGGCATTTTAAATGGACTTATACCTTGCGGACCGGTGTATGCTTTTGCCATAGTTGCCGCAAGCACAGCAAGCCCTCTATATGGCGCTATAGTGATGTTTATCTTTGGACTTGGAACTATCCCTGGATTGCTGTTTTTGGGTTCTCTTGCAAACTTTCTACAAAAAGGAAACTTGCGAACGACGATTATAAAAATTGGCGCGTTTATGATCATAATATATGGTGTATGGACTATTTTCAAAGGTTATAACTTTATAAACAACCCAGAGATGATAAGCAAAAAAATAGAAAAGATGCAAAAAGGCTATCATGTCCAGGAAATTATCAAAAATATATAATAAATAGAGATCGGCACAACCAATGGCTTGCGGCAGATACACAAATATCTCTTTAACGAACTGTATGAGTTTACAGGGGGGATCGAGAACACAGAGATTATCTTCAAAGGCATAGAGCAGTCTTATTATTATGAGGGGTATGAGGTCGAGAGGTAAGCTAAATAGAAGTTACTGCTTTGTCATTCTGAACTTGTTTCAGAATCTCTAAAAAGTGGAAACTCAATACTTGAGATGTGGTGCGGATTTACTTCAAAATATCGCTTATCAACTGTGATAATTCAGGACTATTTAGCTTTGTTTTATACTCTACATTCACGCCTATATCTTTTAATTTTTTAAAAAATGCTTCTGCACTTTTGATTTGAAGTCTTTCTTTCGTACTTATATCATAAAATTTATCATATCCTTTAGCTTCCACTACAAAATAGAGTTCTTTACCATCTTTTGATTCTATTACATACCCAAAATCAGGATTATAATGTCTTCCATGGGCTGTAGGAATATTAACTTTTGGTAATTTTCCAAATACTGTAATTTTTTTATCATCAGACTCATCAATAGTTAGTTTTTCAATAGTACTATCAACTTCCATAAAATCTTCATTATAGATTGATTTAGCAATTATAGACTTTTTATTAATTTTATACTTTTCAACACCTAGACTACCCTCTGGTATAAACTCTTTCATGTTCCCATCTTTATCGGTAAGTGATGTATTGCAAGTCTTTATCTCTTTTAAGTCGTACGATATTTTATTTATGATTGTTTCGTATATGGCACTTACAAGTTGTTCTTCTATTTTTTTGAGTGCTAAATTCTCATTTTGAGGGATTAAGTCAAACTTCTCTTTTTTGATCCCATGTAGGACTTTAGCTATCGTTTGCATACTAAGTTTGGTATTGTTTGATAATGCCTTGATAAACTCATAAAGTGTAAAAATAGAGTGAGTTTCAACTGTTACGGTATCTTTTTGGCTATCATGCTTCTCTTTACTTTCAACATTCTTATCTCTTTTTATGATGATATCTTGACCATTTATCTCAAAGTTAGCATCTATCTTCTCTATTGCTGATTTAATTAAAGTATCGCTATCAATGTCATATTTTACAACTGCATCATAATTCAGATTATCCCATAAAGCTTTAAACTTTTTAAAGTTCTCTTGATGAATTTTGATTTCCCCCTTTTCTTTTTTACCGCTTCTATCCTTAGCTTTATGATCTGCTACCCAAATTTCAGACAAAAAACTTTAAAGATTCCCAGTTAAAATA
>DYMX01000017.1 GCA_020721345.1 Sulfurovum sp. | reverse complement strand
GCAAAACAAGGTCATATTGCTGAAGTAATGGCAAGAAATACGGCATTTAATATAAGTTCAATAGAAAATAACCTAGATGAGAGAAAAGGATATATGGGACACCTGAATATATTATGTGTAATGGATAGTGGAGATGGCGCTGCCTTTGTATATAGAGACAATAAAAGAGGCATGATGATACCTATGCCGATAGTTGGGCATTGGTTAAAAAAGGGCTGGGGTTGGTATTATAAAAATTCTAAACTTGGAAAAATTCCAAGAATCCCTAGATTATAATAAAAGGAAAAGAAAATGAAGCAAAAAATTTTAATGGAAAAATATCCTGTTTTCGATCTTGAGATAGGATTTGATGAGACAACATTCAAGAGTGTTGATGAGATCATAGATTATCTAAAAACTAAAATAGAAGAACACCCTGTGGCTAGGTATATTGCAGTATTTGATCACTATTCTCATACCAAATCACTTAGTGATGGCGTGATTAGTGAAGATATAAAAGATGCAAAGAATATAATATGCTGTTTCGGCAAAGAGCTGCCAAAGCCTGAAGTTTTGAGCATTAGACCAAGAAGTATAGGCGTGGCGCAAATGAGCGATAGGTTTGTTGTAAGTTTTCTTGAGGCTCCAAATCCGGCAGCAAATAGTGCTATGGAGAGCTGGGCAAAAAGCATAGCAAACACCCAATGAGATCTGTAGTTTTATTTTTTGTATCAATTATAATAGGCGGTTGCGAAAACCTTCCGGTTTATGAAGAATTTACAACATCTAAAAAAACATTTGAGTGTTTGAGTTTGGATGTAAATGATACAAAACTGTTCGGTATTTTAAAAAAGGAGATCAGCTTCTCGCCAAGTGCTGATTGCGCATATAAATTACGTGGATATATACACGAGAGCTCGAAATGCACCAGTCTTTATGCAAAAACACATGGAACGGATTTTGATGGGTATGTCTATCTTGAAATCAAGATAGGGAAAGATAGATTGTATAGAGTGCAAAGTGATTATAAGGATGATTTAAACGGTTCGATATCAAGAGTTGTTACAAAAGTAAACACTATTGTAAGAGAAGAGTAATAATTAAGACTATTTTTATCCGATTTTTTAATTTTATGCAATAATTGTCTTGTAATTTAAAAAATAAAAGGAACAACAATGGCAACAGTAACATTTAAAAACGATATAGTATGCAACTTGGCAGGCAATGAAATAAATGTAGGAGACAAAGCTTCCGTAGTTACAGTAGTAAACTGCAATCCAATGCTTCAAAACGAGACAGTAGGCGGAGAAGGCAAAGTTCAATTGGTTGTTGCGGTACCTTCATTAGACACAGGCGTATGTGATGCAGAGACAAGAAGATTTAACCAAGAAGCAGCCAGCTTAGAAGGCGTAGAGGTAATTACTGTATCAATGGATCTACCGTTTGCAGCAGCTAGATGGTGTGGGGCGGCAGGTATTGAAAACCTAAAAGTATGTTCGGACTTTAGAAATAAAGATTTTGCAAATGCTTATGGTGTGCTTTTGGCAGACGGTCCATTGGCAGGTATTACCGCAAGAGTTATATTTGTGATCGGTAAAGATGGCAAAGTTGCATACAAACAAGTAGTGCCGGAGATAACATCTGAGCCAAACTACGAAGAAGCTTTAGCAGCAGCGAAAGCGGCTTGCTAAACATCTCTATTTTTTAATCCCTCTTTTTGAGGGGCTACTCTCAATAAAAAAAGTGTACAATATATAAAATTTACATAATATACTTAAGCAATGGCAAAATACACTCAAAAACAAATAGATAAATACAATCGTCAAAAATATATCTCCGAAATGGAAAAAATAGCCAAAAATCTATTTCGCATGCTTAGAGATAAAAATATTAATTCCAGTGAATTTAAAGCAAAAATGACAACGTTGATCTCAAAACTACAAGAAAGAGAAGAGATAAGATTTGATGGAGAATACCACAAAAAATTAAAAGATTATATAATACAAATTGGACAAAAGATTCAAAACAGCAAATTTGATGATATAATATTAGACGAAATGAGAGATATCGAAATGAGTAATTTAAACAGATTGCAAAAAATGAAAAACAATAATAACTACAAAAAAGATAAACATAGATCTCAAATTTCACATGAAGACTAAAAGGATGACAATGAAAAAAAGTATATTCGCCTTTGTGGCTGTAACGGCAATATTTATAACAGGATGTTCCCAAAAAGAAGCTCGTATTTCTTTTAAGCCCGACAATACGCCTTACGATATCAAAGAGTGTTTAAATGAACTTAACAAGGGCAAAGATATCAAAGAAGCTAAGATCGACAAGATCGTTGTGTACAAATCGCAAAAAAAACTTTATACATATAAAGACGGTAAAGTCGTAAAAGAATTTCCAATATCATTGGGTAAAAACGGACTAAAAGGAACCAAGGCAGAAAGAGGCGACTACAGAACACCCGAGGGTAAATATAAAATCGTTAGAAAAAAATGTGATCCAAGACTTTATAGAAACCTGCTGATCTCTTATCCCAGCACGCAAGATCGTATTAGATGTAAAGCTGCAGGCAAAGATCCGGGGGGATTAGTAACAATACATGGTCAGCCAAAATGGAATGCGGATGGAAGCGGAGATTTTTATACGCTAAAGCATGACTGGACTGAAGGATGTATAGCTTTGCCAAATAGCGGAATGAAGTTTTTATGGGAAGCTGTTGAGCTGGGCGTAACCATAGAGATACACGCATAAAAACTTATGATTTTATGTTACAATTATAAAAAAGGTGAGGTTTAAGTATGAATAGATTTGTAAAAAGTTGTTTATTGACAGTTGGCGCTAGTTATTCACTTTTGTTTGCAGGGGGCGATTTGGGAGTTTATGATATAGTCGTGCCTGTTGTAGAGAGCTGTGTAAGCGGATGTGATAAAAATACGTACTATGTAGACAATGAAGCAAAGTTGATGTGGGAAGATATGATTTTTAGCAATGCTTGTGACAGGGCATATAAAAATGACAGGTCTGCTTGTAAGGCAGGAGATCTTTCATATGCAAAAAACTTCTGCAGTACGCTAAGTTATGCAGGTCATACCGACTGGAGATTGCCTACTTCAGATGAGTTAATGGGCGTATCAAAACAAGAAGGTGTTTTTAAAAATAATCGTGGGGCAGATTTTTGGACATCAACTCCTGGAGAGTACGGAAAACATTATGTAGTATTTACTGTTGACGGCTTTAGATATGCAAGAAGAGACAACCAATCTAACTATATAAGATGCGTTAGGTGTACGATAAAATAATTTTTACTTAAAGTATTTTAATCTCTTCTTTTAGAGCAATTTTGTATTGCTCTAAAACTAATTTCTTTGCCAGTTCTATAAGAGCTATTGAGTCTTCAAAAGTTCCTCCACCTATATTTACCAAAAAGTTTGCATGAACATCACTCCAAGCCATGCCGCCAATTTGTTTTCCTTTTAGTCCAACTCCTTCAATGAGCCTTCCTGCGTGATCATTTGGTGGATTTTTAAATAACGATCCTGCGCTTGGCTCTTTTGGTTGATTGTTTCTTAGCGATATAAGTTCATCTAAAAGTTTTTTATCAAAACCGTATTTAATTTTAAATTTAACATCGGTAGCAACGCCGTTTAATTTTGCAAATCTATATCCATGTTCAATATCTTCTGCTTTTATCCACTGCCCGTTTATCTTTATGTTATCAAGTATGTTAAATATCTCATATTCTTTTACTCCAGCATTCATAGCAACCATTCCGCCTATGCTGCCTGGAAGCTTTGATATAAACTCAAAACCGCCCAAATCGTGCTTCTTGGCAAATGAAAGCAGCCTGCCTGTACTTGTGGCACAGCCTGTATGCAAAAGACCATCCTCGATTTTCATAAAATCAAAATCATCCCCAAGCATCATAAGAGGCGACGGGGCTGGTGAAATAAGCAGGTTGTTGCCATGCCCTATAAGATATCTGTCGTTGGGAATAGTGTCATCTTTTTCGACAACAAGGACATCAACTTTTGGTCCAACTTTTATGCTTGTAAAGCGGCCAAAGTCTATAGTTTTCATAAACATCAATTATCTCTTAAGTTCTTATATTCATTTGGAATCAGATAGTCGCTTATGTTTTCAGCCGCAAAGCCATATTCTCCAAACTTATGACCTATCTCATAGAGTTTATTGAGCGCTTTTAGCTGTATATCACTAAGCGTGATTGATTCATTTGATGCATACATATTCAGATATTTTTCAAGCAGTTTACCATCTATTCTCACAAGTTTTTTGTCTTCTAATTTTTTAGAAAGTTCTATTTTTCTTTCATTTGCAACTTTAACACCGTCAATTAGTATATTTTCTATCTCTATGGCGCGATTTAGAGGAATAGAGCGTCTTAGGACCATTCCTCCAAGTGGCAGCGGCAACTCTCCTCCGCTAAGCTCACGCCATATATCCCAAATCTCTTTTTCAACTTCAAGCAAATCGCTAAAATTCAAAATAGATTCATGAATTAGTACTCCAGCGTCCACCCTTCCTTCAAGAACGGCATTTTCTATCTCTAAAAAATCCAAATAAGTAATTCTTGCATCAGGGTAGTATATACGAAACAGCATGGCATTTGTCGTGTGTTTGCCGGAAAGCGCAACTCGGAAATTTTTTTTAAGTTTTTTATTTTTTTGTTTTACAAGCTTTGGACCGTATCCATCCCCAAAACTCACGGCAGTTCTAAGAAGCGCGTACTCGTCTTTAATGTGCGGATACAATGCAAAACTTATAGCGCTTACATCAAAAGTTCCTTTGAGAGCTTCGACATTTAACGTTTCTATGTCAAGAGGAGTGTTGAAAAAATCATAATCTTTTGTGTCTACCCACCCAAAGGCTATAGCATAGTACATAAAGATATCATCTGCGTCAGGCGAGTGGGCTAAATCTATTTTCATTTTGTTTCCTAAAAAAATTTTCATATTTTACCCTAAATGAGTTAAATAGGAGAATTTGTAAAAAATAAAAATATGACAATTTGACATATTTTTTAACCTATCATCAAAAAAGCTTTAAAATGGTATTATAACTTCAATATAAAGGATAAAGGATGAGCATGGCAATGGATGCGCAAAAAGAAAAAGCACTTGAGATGGCTATCAAACAAATCGATAAAACATTTGGTAAAGGTACGCTTATGCGACTTGGCGACAAAGAGATCGAGCCAATAGCGTCAATAAGTACCGGTTCTCTTGGACTTGATATAGCATTAGGCATAGGCGGTGTGCCGCAAGGAAGGGTTATTGAGATATATGGACCTGAATCATCCGGTAAAACCACATTGTCCTTGCAGGTAATAGCAAGCGCACAAAAAAATGGAGATATATGCGCATTTATTGATGCCGAACATGCTCTAGACGTGCAATATGCGAAAAATCTAGGCGTCGATGTCGAAAATCTTCTCGTCAGCCAGCCGGATTTCGGCGAGCAGGCGCTTGATATTCTTGAAACATTAGCTAGAAGTGGCGCAGTCGGTCTTATAGTTGTCGACTCGGTGGCAGCCTTGACCCCAAAAAGCGAAATAGAAGGAGACATGGGAGATACGCATGTCGGACTTCAAGCAAGACTTATGAGTCAGGCTTTAAGAAAATTAACTGCAGTGCTTCATAAAACAAACACTACGGTGATATTTATCAATCAGATAAGAATGAAAATTGGAACAATGGGTTATGGTTCGCCTGAAACTACAACCGGCGGAAATGCTCTTAAATTTTATGCATCGGTTAGAATAGATGTTAGAAGAATTGCAACACTAAAACAAGGTGAAGCGCAGATAGGCAACCGCGTAAAGGCAAAAGTTGTTAAAAATAAAGTTGCCCCTCCGTTTAGACAAGCAGAATTTGACATTATGTTCGGAGAAGGGATCAGCTCAGAAGGTGAACTTATCGATTATGGCGTAAAACTTGATATCGTTGATAAAGCAGGCACATGGTTTAGCTATAAAGAGCACAAACTTGGACAAGGAAAAGAGGGTGCAAAACAAACTCTTAAAGAAAATAGCGAGCTAAGACGCGAGATAGAAGAGAAGATCAGAGAGGCATTGGGTGTTAGCGATATGCTCTCAATGAGTGAAAATGAGATGGGAGTTGAAGAGTAAGAGGCACACTCTAATATAAAATTTGTTAAAATATCGTCATAAAATTATCAGAGGAAAATTATGGTATATATTGACGATATTAGAGCCGATGAGGTTATGGATAGCAGAGGAAATCCTACTGTTAGAGCTTCAGTTTTTTTAAGTGACGGAACTATGGCAAGTGCTATTGTGCCAAGCGGAGCAAGTACCGGCAAAAGAGAAGCTTTGGAGCTTAGAGATGGCGGAACAAGATATATGGGCAAAGGCGTGCTTAAAGCTTGCGAAAATATCAATATAGCAATAGCTGAAGCATTGATAGGTTTAAGCCCGCTGGATCAAAGCGGCATAGACGCTCTATTAAAAGAACTTGACAGCACTCCTAACTATGCAAATTTGGGAGCAAATGCAACGCTTGGTGTTTCAATGGCAGTTGCGAGAGTGGCTGCAAAATCTTTAAAAATGCCGTTATATAGATATCTCGGCGGTGCAAATGCTATGACTATGCCAGTGCCTATGTTAAATATCATAAACGGCGGAGCGCATGCAAATAATTCTGTAGACTTCCAAGAATATATGATAATGCCTATAGGTTTTGAAAATTTCTCTGAAGGGCTGAGAGCAAGCGCTGAAGTTTATCATAATCTCAAGAAGATCATAGACGATATGGGCGAAAGTACGGCAGTCGGCGATGAAGGCGGTTTTGCTCCAAATCTAAAAAATAATGAAGAGCCGATACAAGTAATCATGCAAGCCATTGAAAAAGCTGGCTATAAGGCAGGTGAGCAGATAGCGATAGCTCTTGACGTTGCAAGTAGCGAGCTTGAAAAAGAAAAAGGCAAATATCACTTGGAGAGTGAAAACAGAACGCTTACAAGCAGTGAAATGGTAGATTATTATGTTGCACTATGCGACAAGTATCCCATAGTTTCGATAGAAGATGGATTAAGCGAAGACGACTGGGATGGTTGGAAAATCTTAACAGAAAAACTTGGAAATAGAGTACAGCTTGTTGGCGATGATCTGTTTGTAACAAATGCGGTGATACTTGCTGAGGGCATAGAAAAAGGCATAGGAAATGCAATTCTTATTAAGCCAAATCAAATAGGAACTGTTAGCGAGACTATGCAAACGGTTAGGCTTGCTCAAAGAAGCGGGTACAAGTGTGTTATGAGCCATCGTTCAGGCGAAAGCGAAGATACATTTATTGCTGATTTTGCAGTAGCGCTTAATACAGGTGAGATCAAAACCGGATCAACGGCAAGAAGCGATAGAATAGCAAAATACAATAGACTATTGGAAATTCAAAATGAAATAGAAAATAGTGAATATATAGGCAAAAAGCTTTTTAGCTAAATGTTAAACGATTTTGATGATATAACACTTAATTCCGTCCCGCTAAGAAAAAAAATCTACCTAATAGGTGGGATTTTTGTTGCGGGTATATACTTAGGAATTATGCTTTTTGGAGAAAATTCGATCCTTGCACTCTATAAGATAGACAAAGAGAAAAAAGAGATAACCAGAGAAATTGAAAGTCTAAAAGAGAGCAATCAAAAACTGCAAGAAGAGTTTTTTTTACTCAAGCAGCTTGAACCAAAATCCAATAATTAATTTGGGCAATACGAGGCTATTTCTAGATTTAACTCACTTAGTATTTTTTTGTCAAACTCTGGAAGTTCACCGTCTGTCGTTAGATAGTTTCCTATAACCATAGAATTTGCCCCTGCTTCAAACATATCTTTTAGATTGCTTCCAAAAATAAGTTCTCTTCCCCCTGCGACCATTATGATTTTTTCATCAGACAATGCATTTTTGATTTTTTTAATAATTTCTATAGCTTCATTTTTTGTAATGTTGCTTGATTTTATCGGCAATGCATTGTTTGGATGGTAAAAGTTAATAGGAACAGCATCCGGCTTAAGGGATATTATTGATTTAATGAGACTATCACGGTCTAGAGTATTTTCTCCCATGCCAAAAATTCCTCCACTGCAAAGAGACAATCCTACACTTTTGACATTTAAGCATGTTTGATAACGTTCATCCCAACTATGTGTAGAACATATTTTTTTATAATAATCTTGAGAGCTTTCTAAATTGTGATTATAGCTATCTATTCCGCTTTCTTTTAAAAATTTAAGCTGCTCAACAGATGCTAACCCATTGCATGCAATTAGATGAATATCGTTTATTTCTTTTTTGATGGCTTTGGTACATTTGGCTATAAAATCTGTTTTTTTGTCGTCCAAACCAACCCCTGAAGTTACAAGACAGTATCCTAATGCGCCTACGCTTTTTGCATGTTTTGCCTCAATAACAATTTGCTCTAAAGCCTTAAAATAGTATCTTTCAATATCTGCATGATGTTTTACGCTTTGTGTACAAAATGAACAATCCTGATCGCACGAGCCGCTCAAAATATTATTTATGGCGCATAGATATACTTTGTTTGTCATTGTTCTTCTTTGTGCTTGCATTTTAAGCATTCGTAAGTTGTTTTGTTTTTTAGTTTTTTGATACCCATTGTATATCCACACTCTGAACATTTTTTGTTCACAGGTTCAATATTTGAAATGAATTTACATTTTGGATAATTACTGCACCCATAGAAAGGACCTCTTTTTCCGCTTCTTTCATTTAGCGCTCCTCCACACTCAGGACAAGGCGTGTCAAGTTGTTTAGGCGGAGTTAACGATTTTGCATTTTTACATTTTGGGTAAGCCGAACATGCCAAAAACTCTCCTCTTTTACTTCCTTTTATGACCATAGGCGATCCGCATTTGTCGCAAACTTCATCTGTTGTTATAGCTTTTTTATCCAAGTCTTCTTTGTCTTCATTTAGATTTTTTGTATATTTGCATTTTGGAAAGTTGCTGCATGCTACAAATTCTCCAAACCTGCCTTTTCTAAGCAATAATTCACTGCCGCACTCGGGACACATTTCTCCTGTAGGAGTTGCGCTCTTTTGGCTTTCAATATTTTTTTTACCATCATCTATTTTTACCATAAATGGAGCATAGAAATCTTTTAACATCTGTTGCCAGTCTTGTTCATTGCCGGCAACAAGATCAAGTTTTTCTTCCATATTTGCAGTAAAGCTGCTATCTACGATCTCAGAAAAATGCTTTTCCAAAAGTTCTGTTACAACATTTGCAATTTCTGTCGGATAGATTCTTTTATCTTTTATCTCTATGTATTTTCTCGTATCCAGTATGGTTATGGTCGGCGCGTATGTGCTGGGTCTTCCGATGCCAAGTGATTCTAGCATCTTGATAAGACTGGCTTCATTGTATCTTGCAGGCGGCTCTGTAAAATGCTGGGTGGTCGTAATCTTGTCTAAGTTGGCGGTTGCATTTTGAGATAGATTGGGCAATAGCTTGTCTTTTTCATTATAGCCTGTTGCTCTATAGAAACCGTCAAATACTAGTCTTTTGCCATTTGCTTTAAAGCTTGTTTCATTTCCTTTGAAAATGATGCTTTGTGATTCTATAATGGCTTCATTCATCTGGCATGCTAAAAATCTATTATATATCAATTTATACAATCTAATCTCATCATTGCTTAGGCATGTGGCTGCGCTTAAAGGATCAAAATCTACCATTGTTGGCCGTATGGCCTCATGGGCTTCTTGAGCACCTTTTGATTTTGTCGTATATATTTTTGGTTTTGCCGGTAAATAATTATCGCCGAAATTTGTTTTTATATATTCTCTAGCGCGCTCGACTGCTTCTTTTGAGAGATTTAAGCTATCCGTTCTCATATATGTGATAACTCCGGCGGTTCCTTTATCTGTTTTGACGCCCTCATATAATTTTTGAGCGATCATCATAGTTTTTTTAGGAGAAAAGCCTAGCTGTGTTGATGCGCTCTGCTGTAATGTAGATGTCATAAATGGTGGCGGCGTTTTTGTTTTTTTGGATTTTTTATCTATCTCACCAACTATAAAAGTGTCATTTTTGGCGATTTTTTCTATATTTTTGGCATCATTTTCGTTTGAAATGGAAAGTTTTTCTATTTTTTCATTTTTGAAACTAACCAAACTAGCTTCGATCTCTTTTTCAAATAAGGCATCTATATTCCAATATTCAACACTTTTGAAAGCATTTATCTCTCTTTCTTTGTCGACGATAAGCTTAAGTGTTGCACTTTGAACTCTTCCGGCGCTTAATCCTTTTTGGATCTTGCTAGCTAGCAATGGCGATAGTTTATATCCGACTATTCTATCAAGCAGTCTTCTAGTTTGCTGAGCATTAACGCTATTCATATCTATAGTACGCGGATTTTGTATAGCATGGGTTATGGCATTTTTTGTAATTTCATGAAAAACTATTCTAGGAAGAGAGGATGGGTCTTTGCCTATAGCTGTTGCTATATGAAATCCTATTGCTTCTCCTTCTCTATCTTCATCGGTCGCTATATATACATTTTTAGCTTCTTTTGCCAATGATTTTAAATCTTTTACTGTTGATGCCGCATCTTTCGAAATGGTGTATTGTGGTATAAAATCTCCGCTTTTCTCATCTATTTCTATACCGAATTTATTTGTAGGCAAATCTCTAATATGCCCTTTTGAGGCGACTACTTTGTAGCCCTTGCCTAAAAAACCGCTAATAGTTCTAGCTTTTGCAGGGGACTCTACAATGATTAAATCTGTCATTAAAACAACTTTCTAAAATTTTTGTGCTATTGTAACACAAAAGAAAACAGAAACCTCTGAACAATTAGAAGTTTTAAGAGCAACTATGTTGCTTGAGCCATTGCGTTGAAGAGCAAATTTTAGGGTATTGCTTCAAATTTGAGAATTAATCAGAATGTAAAATAAAAGGCATTTTTAATGTGTGCTATCTATGGTATAATCGGCAAGTACGATAAAGACAAGGCAATAAAAAATTTTTCAAAACTCTCACATAGAGGAGAGGACGATAGTTGCTTTATTGAGACGAAAAATCTCTTTTTCGGGATTCATCGCTTGGCAATAGAAACAATCAATAGCAGCATAAATCAACCTTTTGTATACGGCAAATATATAGTGATATTTAACGGAGAAATTTATAATTACAAAGAAATAGCTTTAGAATAATCATATGCATCTGCTGCATAATCCCAATTTCTTCTTATTTCTCTACTTATTGTTGAAGGATGTACTCCGATAGATCCTGCAATCTCTTTTTGTTTCCATCCTTTCTTTAATAAAGTGGAAATATGGTATCGTTCTTTCAGGGTTAATTGTTTGTATTTCATTGTGCTTTTCCTTGTTTTTTGCGAAAAAAGGATAACCTAACATCGATTAACCCTCTCTTGCGCTAGTAATCAAAAATTGCACTTATTGTTTGAATTGGCGAATCAAATTTTTGCCATTTATATGTATTGTAGATGGTTGGATAGAAATTAGTGTTTGGGACAAAGCCCGTAAATTTTATTTTTTCAAAATCCTTGGCAGTGTTATGCCTGTTTGATTTTGGTATTTGCCTTTACGGTCTTTGTATGTAGTTTCACACGGCTCGTCACCTTGTAAAAATAACACTTGCGCTATGCCTTCATTTGCATATATTTTTGCGGGCAACGGGGTTGTGTTTGATATTTCAATGGTTATATGCCCCTCAAACCCAGGCTCAAACGGCGTAACATTTACTATGATCCCGCATCTGGCGTAAGTGCTTTTGCCTAAACAGATAGCAAGCGTATCGCTTGGCATTTTAAAATACTCAACCGTTCTAGCAAGCGCAAATGAGTTTGGAGGAACTATGCATACATCTCCTTTGAAGTCAACAACATTTGCATCATCAAAATCCTTCGGATCTACGACTTGAGCGTTTATATTTGTAAAAATTTTAAATTCATCGCTTACTCTGATGTCGTACCCATAACTGCTTAGCCCGAAGCTTACCACGCCTTCGCCAACAAGTGCTTCACAAAATGGCATTATCATCTCTTGTTTTAAGGATTTTTCTCTTATCCAGCTGTCACTTTTAAGTCCCATATACCATTCCTTATTATTGTTAATAATTCCATTATTATAGCATGTAGAGGCATATAGATAGTTGTAACATAAAAAATGCTAAAATAGCCCTCAATATTTAAACTACAAAGAAAAGCATATATGAGATTAATCGATAAAAGAGTGATAAATTTTTTAGTTATATTTGTACTTACATTTATAACATTTGCATGGACATTTTTTATATTTCACAAGCCTTTTGTTGCTGAAATAGCTTTTGGCGTAGCATTGGCCAGAATGCTTGCATCGTTTTTTGTATTAAGAGACTATACTCAGTCATGGTCAAAAGCATCTCAAAAAACATATATTATAAAAAGCATCGTGTATGTAAGCGCATTTACAGTCTATGTCCCTTTTCTTTATGGCGTGGTACCTTTATCCTTTCTTGTATCAGAGCTATTCTTTTATCTGTTCATGATCACATTTATTGTGTATATTTATTATTTTATTGTAAACAAAAGCAATGTCGTCAAAACAAAAGAAGTTATTATATACGGAGCTGGTCAAGCCGGCTTAAAGCTTGAAAGTGAGTACAGAAACAGCAGTTATAAAGTTTTATATTTTATAGATGATGATATGGCACTTCAAACAAGAACTATCGACGGCATCAGAATACTATCCAAAGAAGCAGCGATAAAAACAATTGATACTTCGAAGATAGACCTGCTGGTAATTGCGATGCCTTCTGTTTCAAAAAATACGGTCAAGGATATATATAATGATCTAAAGCCGTATTTTGAGACAATTAAGATATTGCCGTCCTTGGGCGAAACGCTTAAGATAGACAAAGATTTCGCTAAGCAGCTAAAAGATATATCAGTAGAGGATCTCTTGGCTCGTCATCCAAAAGATCTAGACAAAGAAGCGATTTCAAATTTTATACACGATAAGATCGTTCTAATAACAGGGGCAGGAGGAAGCATAGGCAGTGAAATAGCAAGACAATGCGCAAAATACAATGCAAAAAAACTTGTTTTGGTAGATCATAGCGAGTTTAATTTGTATTCTATCGCGGAAGAGCTAAGCGGATATAATACGTCATTTATCATGCAATCGGTTGTAGATATTAACATGCTTGAGGGCGCATTTGAAAAACATAGGCCGGATATTGTTATTCATGCAGCCGCATATAAACATGTACCTCTTGTGGAGGACAATATAGAAATGGGCATTATAAATAATGTCATAGGAACTAAAAATACAATAGACACGGCAATCAAACATAAAGCCAAAAAATTTGTTCTTATTTCAACCGACAAAGCCGTGCGTCCCACGAATGTAATGGGGGCAACAAAAAGGATATGCGAACTTTATGCTCAGAATATCAAGAGTGGCGATACCCAGATCGTTGCGGTTAGGTTTGGCAATGTTCTTGGAAGCAGCGGCAGCGTAATACCGAAATTTAAGTCTCAGATAGAAAACGGCGGTCCCATTACGGTTACACACCCAGATATCACAAGATATTTTATGCTTATACCAGAAGCTTGCGAGCTTGTTTTGCAGGCGGCTAGCTTTGGAAAAGGCGGAGAAATATTTATACTTGATATGGGAGAGCCGATCAAGATTGTAGATTTGGCAAAGAAAATGATAGAGCTTAGCGGAAGAGATGATATTGATATAGAGTTTTCGGGTCTTAGAAAGGGCGAGAAGCTTTATGAAGAGTTGCTTTTGGATGATACGGAAGCGGTTACAAAATACTCTTCTATTATGGTAGCCAAAAAAACCACTTATGATATAGATAAGCTAAATAATGACATACAAAATCTAACAACAAAACAAAACAAAATAGAGATAATAAAAAGTATAGTCCCGGAATTTAATCATCAAACAAATGACAAGGAAAAATAATTGCAAACAAACAATGAAAACAAAACAGCGCTCTTCCTGATTTTAATAGCATTTGCCTTTGGCGTGCTCTTTAGACTGATTTGGGTTTTTAAATTTGGGAATGAGCCAAGTTTTTTATTTAACGGCTCTCTTATGCTCACAACAAACGACGGCTACTTTTTTGCAAGCGGAGTTGATAAGCTCCTTCACGGCAATCACGACCTTAATCCAAGACTTTGGGATATGTATGCCCAGGGAATGATCTGGGTCAGTGCGACCATAGCTTTTATTTCACCATTTTCTTTAGATACCACACTTTTCTATATGCCTGTTTTTATTTCGAGCCTTATCGTTATTCCGATTATTTTGATAGGTAAACTATATAACCGAGTATGGTGGGGTTTTGCAAGCGCGCTTATTGCCGTTATTGCATGGAGCTATTACAACCGTACAATGGCAGGATATTATGATACGGATATGTTTGCTATTTGGCTTCCTGTGATGGCGCTCTATTTTATGCTCAGAAGTTTAGAAGATTCATCATGGGAGATGTTATTTTTTGCTTCACTCACTTTGGTTTTTTACTCATTTGTTTATTCTTCAAGTGCGGCTGTCATCTATTCTCTTAGTTTGACATATATAGGTTACAAATTATTGTTTTACAGAAAAGAAGAGTTTACATATAAAGCGATGGTTTTGCTGCTGCTTGGAATTATTCCTTTTGCTTCGCTGGTCTCTGCTTACAATTTGCCGTATGGATACGCTATTCAGGCAGTTCTTCTTTTTGTTGTATATAAAGTTTTTAGCAAAAAGCATTTTTCTCAAATATCCCTAATCGTAGCCTCTATAGTGCTTTTTGTAGCGCTTTTATATTTTGGAAATATTTTCAATATTATGATAGGTAAAATCACGGGGTATACATCTACAAGCTCTATAGAAGGTTTAAAGTTTTTTGGTGTTGTTCAAACCGTTCAAGAAGCCAATCCGATTGATTTTGTGACAATGGCAAATAGAATAAGCGGTTCAATACTCGGATTTTTTATTGCGGCTATAGGGTATCTGTTGCTGGTTAAAAAACATAGGGCTTTGGTGATAGCGCTGCCGTTGCTTGGAATCGGTGTTTTTTCTCTAATAGGGGGGCTTCGTTTTACAGTATACGCAACTCCTATAGCAGCTCTTGGAGCGGGCTATGCAATATTTTATATAGCAGAGCTTATAAAGTCTAAAATTGCGCAAAAACTTTTTATTGCAATAGGCGCAGTCGTCTTGCTTCTTCCAAATATAATTCATCTTTATGAGTATGATATGCTTACTGTTTTTACAAATAGCGAAGCTGGTGATCTGGCTAAACTTAAAGAAGTTTCAAAAAACGGTGACTATGTGCTTAGCTGGTGGGATTACGGCTATCCATTGTGGTACTATACAGGCAGAAATACTTTAATAGACGGGGGAAAGCACCATCATGATAATTTTGTAATATCTCAAATAATGCTTAGCTCATCAAGTACATTTGTTTACAATATGTCATCTTTGGCAGTTGAGGAATATATAAAATTTGCTCTAATTGTAAGAGATGCAAATAAAAATGGCATTGCTACACCTCAAAGCGCAATGTATAAAGAGCTGGGATATCAAGACGCGATAGATGTTATATTGAAAAACAAACAAAAAGACCAATTAGATCCCTTTGCAGTGTTGTCAAGTTTGGAAGAAGATAATTTTACACTGCCGCCAAAAACAACTGATATTTATCTATATATGCCTTATCGAATGATGGATATTTTTCCAACCATTGCATCATTTGGCAAACAAAATCTTAGTACCGGCGAAAATGCAAATGATATGCAGCTAGGCTCTGCATCTCTAACAAAGCAAGAGGACAATGTGCTAAGTCTAAGCAACGGGTTTGTTGTCGATTTAAATAATGGAACAATAAGCGCTCAAAATCAAACATTTCCGTTAAAAGATTTTGTTGAAGTTAATGAAAAAGGAGCTTTTTCAAAGCAATTTAACCAAGAAAGCGAGTATTGTGTAGTTTATAAATCAGACTCGCAAACATTTTATGTAATGGATAGCAACACCTATAACAGCGCTTATATCCAGATGTTTTTGCTCGGCGTGTATGATAAAAATCTTTTCGAGCTTGTAGTCTCATCGCCGTATAGTAAGATATATAAACTCAAAAGATAAAACTCTTTTGGCTATAATTTCGCATAATATTTATAAGGTTAAGATATGATTGTTACTCGTTTTGCCCCGTCGCCTACTGGCTATTTACATATAGGAGGGCTTAGAACAGCGCTGTTTTCATGGCTTTGGGCTAGAAAAAATGGCGGAAAGTTTTTGCTGCGTATAGAAGATACGGATATGGCTAGAAATAGCGAAGAAGCTCTAAAGGCTATTATAGAAGCTTTCAGCTGGGTTGGTATGAATTATGACGGAGAGGTTTATTATCAGTCAAGAAGATTTGATATATACAAAAAGTATGTAGAACAGCTTTTGCTTGAAGGCAAAGCATATAAATGTTATATGTCTAAAGAGGAACTTGACGCTTTACGCGAAGAACAGATGGCAAAAAAAGAACGCCCTAGATATGACGGTAGATACAGAGATTTCGCAGGCGCTTCGCCACAAGGGGTAGAGCCGGTAGTTCGTATAAAAGCTCCGCTGGAAGGAATGATAAGCTTTATTGACGGCGTAAAAGGGGATATAAATATTGCAACCAGCGAAGTAGATGACTTTATCATAGCAAGAAGCGATGGTACGCCGACATATAATTTTGTTGTAGCAATCGACGATGCGCTTATGGGCGTAACTGATGTAATTAGAGGCGATGATCATCTATACAATACGCCAAAACAGATAGTGGTTTATAATGCGCTCGGATTTGAACTTCCTAGATTTGCTCATGTGGCGATGATAAACAATGAACAGGGCAAAAAACTAAGTAAGCGTGACGGCGCAACTGATGTTATGGAGTATAAGCAAAATGGATTTTTGCCAGAAGCTCTTTTAAACTTCCTTATTCGTTTTGGCTGGAGTCATGGCGATCAAGAGATTTTTAGTATTGAAGAAATGATAGAGTTATTTGATCCAAAAGATATAAATAAAAGCTCATCTAGCTATAACCTAGATAAGCTTTTGTGGCTAAATAGCCACTATATCAAAAATACTCCAAACCAAATATTGGCATCAATGCTAAAAGATTTTGATGTAAATATAGATGGACATGACAAGCTAGAGTTTTTGCTTGATGCCACAAAGGAGAGAGGCAAAACGCTTATTGAGGTTGCAGGGCAGATCAAAATGATTTTAAATGCGCCACAAAGCTATAATGAAAAAGATTTCAAAAAAGCTTTCAAAGATGATACGGCAGATATTTTAAATGATTTTATAGAGCTGCTTGCAAATTCAAAAGATTCACTGCATTTGCCATGCGACTACCATGCGGTTTTGGAAAAATTAGTTGCCACAAGAGAGATAGGTTTTGGTAAGATAGGACAGCCTCTTCGTGTAGCGCTGCTTGGATCTATGAGCGGAGCAGGACTTGATGAGATCATGGCGATTGTCGGCGTAGACGAGAGCATAAAAAGAATTGAAAATATTTTGAAGGCATAAAGGTTGTAGATTCCAACGGCCGAAGTAGATATAAAAAGCTCCGGTTTTGTTTTAACTGCTTTAATTGCCTCAACAATTGTTTTTGTTGTTTCTATTCTACTAGAATAGAGTAATTTTTTATAATTATCACTCCATTTGGCAAGTATATTCGCACCCGCTAGATTAATAATTATATCGCTTTGCGAGATAATTTCTAAAATCTTCTCTTTTTTTTAGCATTGATTGTGATATTCGTAGAACTTTGTATCCATGTGATTCAAACATTACAACCAACTTTGTACCTACAAATCCGCTTAATTCTATTATTGCTACTGTTTTCATTGGTTGTCCTTTTTGATATTCTAAAAATATTATAATCCAAATTACTGTTTTTCGTATCTCTAAAATGCCATTTTATCATTTAAAATAACTATTTTTCTACCAAACAGTAGTTTTTATGATAACATTAGAAAAAAAGGAGACACAATGTTCAAAGAATTTATACACACTGGTTTTGGGATAGTTGCCGCAATTGGCGAAAAAGTTGAAGAGGAGCTAAAAAAGCTTGAAGAGAAAGGAAAGATCAAGAAAGAAGATACAAAAAGTTTTTTGAAATCTCTAGAAGAAAAAGGAGTGGAGGAGGAGCAAAAGTTCAAAGATAACTTTAAAAAAATGATAAAAGAGGTTCTTGATGAGCTTGGAGTTGCAACAAAAGAAGATATAGAAAAATTAAAAGAGGATTTGAAATAAAAAATCTAAAATTTTACTCGCCTCTTAGAGTTTATAATGTTTTGTTATTATTATTGTCTCTTTACCTACTTATAAAGAAAAAAAGTAGTTTTTTCGGCATAAAGTCGCTCTGTCCGGTAAGACTTAAGCAGAGTATTATTTTGCTTGGGGCAAGTTTTATTAAACTTGCCCAAGTTCTTGCTACAAGGTCTGATTTTTTCTCTCTAGAATATCTTGATGAAATAAAAGAGCTTCATGATAGCCTGCCTCCTATGAGTAAAAAAGAGTTTGATGCAGTATATAGCCGTGCTTTTGGCAAAAACGACATATTTAAATCTTTCGATAATGCGCCCATAGCATCTGCTTCCATAGGGCAGGTTCACATAGGATATTTATATAATGGTACAAAAGTAGCAGTAAAACTTAGACGAGAAGGTATAAAAGAGCAAGTTCTGTCTGATATTAAAATAATTTCTTTTTTTAATCGTATTTTTCACCCACTGTTTTCTGCTTATACTAAAAATTCTATAGAGGCTGTCATTAGTGAATTTGCAAAAATGATCCAAGAAGAGGTCTCTTTAGACAACGAACTGCGAAATTTAAAAGAATTTTCAAAAATATATGCAAATAGTAATGTAATATTTCCTATAGCCTATGACGAATTTTGCAGTGATGACGCTTTAGTTATGAGCTATGAAGAGGGATTTAGATTTGATGATAAAGAAAATTTAACAAAGTATAATATAGATTTTAAACCGCTTATTTCAAAGCTTGTTAATTTTTATACGGAACAGATGCTTATCAATGGATTTTTTCATGCCGATCCACATCCGGGAAATTTGCTTGTAAATACAAAAGGCGATCTTATATTGCTTGATTTCGGTATGGTTAAAAGAGTTCCTAACCATACAAGGATCGCTATAATAGAGCTTATAAAAGCTGCAAATGAACAAGACTATGAACTCTATATTAGCGCAAACAAAAGACTTGGCACTATTGCATATGAAGCACCAACAGGTGAGCTTGCAGAATTTACTGCCAAAATGTTTTCAATATTTTCAAATGAAAATTTAAGCAGCGAATCTATGCAAAAGCTTGCATTTGAAGTATTAGAAACAACAAAAGATTTGCCATTCAAATTGCCAAGCGATGCAATTTATATCCTAAGAGTAAGCGCTATCATAGAAGGACTTGGCACGACCTACATAGAAAATTTTAACGGAGTAAAAGATATTTTACCGATACTCAAAGATAATATTCCCAAAGCAATTAACGCAAAAGACGGGATTTTTGAAAATTTGATTGATTTAGTAAAAAATGTGCCGTTTGTCATACAAGATATTCAGCATACTTTTAAAAAGCTGGCAAATGATGATCTGAGGATAGAATTGTCGCATGATCAATTGAGATATATCGCAAAGGAGATAAGAGAGTATATCTCATCTTTTATGTTGCCTATTATTTTAATAATATCAGCATTTTTTGCAGTTAATTTTTATGATTTCAAAGGGTTTGCAACTGTTTTGTTTATTACGGGGTCTATACTTCTTTGGTATAAAAAAGGTTAAATTAAATAAGTTTTACTTTTTTGGCTTTTGTTAAAAATATT
The DNA here is from genome assembly GCA_020721345.1 of Sulfurovum sp. Taxonomy (GTDB): domain Bacteria; phylum Campylobacterota; class Campylobacteria; order Campylobacterales; family Sulfurovaceae; genus BN30871. The sequence goes on along the minus strand of DYMX01000017.1, from coordinate 7,849 downwards.
TTCAACGCTTTTTGCGATTTTTTATCTATCTTGTAGTTGATATGTTCCAGATACCACTTCACATCATTTGGCTTTATGTCTCTTTTTTTGGCTTCGGCTTTTAGAATGTATCTCGGGATATATATTTTAGTATTTGAAAAAGTAGTTGCTAATTTTTTTATAAAATCTCTTTTTTCATGATAGCAAAGTCTGGCAAACACAAAAGGGAGTTTTGTTTTTTTGTGCCACTCGTATGATAGGTCTATGGCATTTATCCCGTCTAGGTACTCTTTTAATGCCCTGTCTCCTATGATGACTTCACCCTTTAAATCAAGGATCTTTGCTAATACATTTGATGTATTTGAGGCAGTATCATTTTTTTCGCTACCTTTTTTTAGTAGAACGCTATAAACGGGACCATTTGCTATGATGCCGATATCTGTACATTTGCATCTGCTTGTTGTGATCGATGAAACAAATGCGGCATTTACTCTTCTCTGTTTAAAAGCAATATTAATTTGGCTTGGAACATCGCGATATTTTTTAATTCCTATGTGTAAGCCATTATTTTTGATATATCTTTTCAAAAAAATTTGGAATGGTAAGAGATTTAGATAATCAATAGAGCCAAATAACAAGCATTGTCCTTTTTTTAAGCCACATTATACAAAAATATATTTATAATTGTTTCACTTGACGAATTCTCAAATTTCTGGCAAAGCCAAAAATTAGGTCTTCAGCAGACGGCTCTCGTGGCTAGCCACTCTTTGAAGCTTCGGATTATTCAGAGGTTTCAATAATTTCAGTATAGTGAGTTTTTTTATGGTAAAGATCGAATTTTTAGGACCTATAGGCAAAGAAACGATTGAGCTTGATGCAAAAAATCTATCAGATGTTGCAAGTGAGTTAAATAAAGATAAAAATATATCTATTTGGCTTGAAAAATCAGCAGTTGCTCTAAATGATACGATAGTAAATTCTCTCGATCTGCCACTAAAAGATGGAGATAGAATCTCTATTTTGCCTCCAGTATGTGGTGGATGATGGTAGAAATTTATAGTGGACCGCTTGATGTGAAAGAAATTTTGTCAAAATGGCTAGATGAAATTGACGGCAAAAACTGGGGTGCTTTTATACCGTTTGTAGGCATTGTTAGAGAAGAAGATGACATAGCGGCTTTGAGTTTTGATATATATGAACCTATACTTTTAAAATGGTTTGAAGAGTGGCAAGAGAAGGCAAAACAAAGAGGAGCGATTGTTAAGATGGCACACTCGCTTGGCGATGTGCCGATATTTACATCTTCTTATATAGCAGCGGTAATGTCTCCAAAAAGAAGGGCTGCATTAACGCTTATAGATGAGTTTGTGGAGGATTTTAAAGCAAATGCTCCTATTTGGAAATATGATATAGTTGATGGCAAAAGAGTATATGCCCAGAGTAGAAGTACGCCAATGATAGGCGCAGGACTTTTGAGTAAAAAGGATTAATTTGGCATTTATAGATTTTGTTGAGAGTTTAAGCATTGCAGAAAATATTGAAATCTCATCTCGTAAAATCATGGACGTAGATTTAAGTGATTCGCTTGGGTTTATTTTGACAGAGAATATCACGGCATTAGAAAATTCTCCTTCAATGCCAACTTCTGCTATGGACGGCTATGCATTTAAGTTTGAAGAAAATATAAAAAGACTCAAAATAGGCGGAATAAATCCTGCCGGCTCACAAGATACTTTTGAACTAAGAGAAGCAGAGTGTATAAAAACCTTTACAGGCTCGCTTATGCCAAAATACTCAGATACTCTTATTCCTATAGAAAATGTTGAAGTAAATAATGGTGAAATAGCCATAAAAATACCTGTCAGAAAAGGCGCAAATGTCAGAGAAATCGGTGAAAATTATGTCAAAGATGAACTGCTCATACCATCAGGTACAAAAATAGATTTTCCCCAAATCGGCGTAATGGCAAGTCTTAATATACCTAAAGTAAAAGTCTATAAAAAACCGATAGTCGGTATATTTGCCACAGGAAGCGAGCTTTTGGATATTGGCGAAATTCAAACACTGCCTTCGCAGATAAGAAGCTCTAACCATTTAACCGTTGAAGCCATCGTGAAAAAATATGGGGGCGAGGTACTCCAGTTCGGATGCATAAAAGATGATAAAGACAGTATTGCCGCCACGATGAAAAAAGCTTTAGAAAATAGTGATATAGTTGTAACTACCGGCGGGGTTAGTGTCGGGGATTATGATTTTGTTAAAGATGTTATTAGAGAAATGGGTTTTGAAGTTTTGTTTCAAGGCGTTCATTTGAAGCCGGGGCAACATATAATGCTAGCTCAAAGCGGCGATAAATTTATACTCGGACTACCAGGTTTTGCATACTCTAGTACGGTTACAGCACTTATTTATCTGTTACCTCTTGTTGGTAAATTCATAGGATATCCAAATCATTTGCTAAGCGTAAAGGCAATACTAAATGAACCATATGAAAAAAAATCAAATAAAACAGAGTTTATCGCTTGCAATTATTGCTTGAGAGACGGAAAATATCTAGTTGACTTTGCTCATAAAAAACAAGGCACAAGCGCTATTTTGACAAATTTGCTTGGATCTAGCGCTTTGATGATGTTAAGTCCTTATGATAATGTCAAACATGTCGGCAATGAGGTTGATATTTATCTTTTTTAGCCTGCATTTTTGTGATCTTTTACATATTTTGCAAAATCTGCAACGCTGATGCATCCTGCTTTTAAGGCTTCTTGAAATATTGAGTTGCTTTTAATATATATCATTTTTTAAATCCTTTTTGATACTTTATATTTCAAATAATATAATAAGATGAAAAATATTTCAAAAAATATTGCAAAATGTCATATATTTTTATAAAATATGTTATAATTGCCTAGATAATAAAAAAAGGAGTTTGAAATGGTTGATTTATCTGAGGTAATAGAAAAGATCAAGGATGTTATATCTGCGAATAAGCAAAATAAGATCTTTGATAAAGATGTAGCAAATATATTGGGTATTCCACAAACCACTTTTGCAACTATGAAAAAAAGAAATTCTATACCATATAAAGAACTTTTAGAATTTTGCGCCACAAAAAAGATCAGCGCAAACTGGCTCTTCTTTGATCAAGCGGTAGATATGCTAAAAGCCGAAACAGATAAATTTTTCCAGATCAGATATTTTGCAGATATTAGGGCAAGTGCCGGAGGTGGGGCTGAAGTATTTGGAGAGGATTATGAGGTTTTAAATGTAGATAAAACTATTATACAAAATATGGTCGGATTTGGAAACACTAAACTCGAAGCGATACATATAGACGGCGAATCCATGGAGCCGACACTAAGCGATGGTTCGATCGTTTTTATTGATAGAGATCAAACAAATATATCTAAAGACGGTATTTTTATAGCATCAACGACAGCCGGACTTTTTATAAAAAGAATTAGACGCAGGGCTGACGGTATGATAGAGCTCATCTCAGATAACAAGACCTACTCGCCGGAAGTTTTGGCTCCAGATGAGGTGAGTATAATAGGCAAAGTGGTTGGCAATATAGAAAGTCTTTAAAGCTCAGCAGATATTTTGCCAAGTGCCTCTTTGGCATTTGTCTTTTCGCCATTATATTTCTTTACCTTAACACCAAATTCTTTCATAGAGTTTGCGGTATTTTTACAAGCCATTTTTACCAATACATAATCGCAGTCTTTGATAGTTTCAGCCATAGTATCATGTGCTTTTATATGCTCAATATCATTGGCATCATGCTCGCACACATGCTTTCCGCTATGCTCTTCTTCATCAACTTCATGTCCTGCCATTTTTGGATTTGCTCTAAGACCTTCTAAAGTTATAGTTTTAAACATTCCGCCGCCTATATTAAAAACAGCGAAATATGGCGTATGTCCCGCATTTTTAGCAATTCTAAGTCCATCATCGACCACAGGTATAGCTACTTTCATTTTTCATTCCTTTTTTGATAATTATTGTCAGAGTTTAGCATCACATGCTTAATATAATTTGGAAAAAAGATTATTTAAGAGTAAAATTGTATGATTTGCGAAAAAAGTTGAAGATATGAATATTGAAAAAAATATGGATTTATTTTTAAGATTACTTTCCAATGCAGAGTATTATCAAGCCCATGAGGTGGTGGAGCGTCTTTGGATAAAACTCAAAAAAGAAAATGATCCGCTTGCAAATCTCATAAAAGGGATGATAAATGCAGCAGTTGCATTTGAACATATCAAAAGAGCCTCGCCTAGAGCATTTGTAAAGGCGCAAAAAACATTTGCGGGCTTTATCAAATACAAAGATGAATGCAAGTATATGAGCAATGAATTTAAAATCATATGCACCACTATAGAACAGAAAGCCAAAGAGATGAATTTACTTTAGGCACTCTTTCAATTCTTTTAAATTTGAAGCAAAATCTATACTTAGTACGGCGTTGTTTTTGACTTTGATTATAGTCAATTTATCTTCCTTGTACGGATACCTAAAAGCTGTATTTTCTTCATTTATTAGCAAAACAGGATGGGGCTGTAGGTTCTTCATTTTCGGTATTGCAAAAGTGGTTGTAATAAAGGAGGGCATTTGCGAAATATCAGCTAAAAACACCATATCATTTTTGTTTAAAAAGTTTTCATTTTTATCTTTCATATATTTATTGAAAATATAACTGCTCTCTTTTTCAAAAGCTATTATAATTGTTCTTGGCAGGTTGGTAATATTGTGTTCTTTGTCAAACTGATCTTTTAAGTTGATAGGTTCTATTTTTTCTCCTGTTTTGTACTCGTTTGCAACAAGCATTAGCGTTAGAAGTAAAATAGTTATGAGTTGTTTCATTTTTGTGCCTTTTATTTTTTAAGATTAAATCCAAGTTTATTGAGTTCAATTTTTAGTTTTTCACTCACTTCCCCTTGAAATTCCAATGAATTTTCCTTTATTGTTCCGCCGGTGGCAAGGGATTTTTTGAGAGTTTTCAAGAGCGCCTCAGCCGAGCTGTCATCTAGAAAGAATGGTTTGACGATAGTGACTATTTTGCCGTTTCTTTTTTCACGGGCAAAATGCAATCTATGTTTGTCCGGTGTTTTTGTTTCTTTGGCGGCATTTTCTTCTTTGGTTTTATTGTCCGAGCTCCAACTGTCATTCCAAGAGGCACCCATTTCAAATAGATTTTTTTTCATGTTTTTACCTTAAGTGTTTTATCGCTTTATTTATTTAGTGGATGTACTCCAAATAATAACAATCTTTCGGCATCATCGCCGATTGAAAAAAAATATCATGCAAATGATATAAAAACTATCTATATGCAAAAGAAAGGTAAAGAATACAAAAATCTTAGAGAAATTGATAGGTCTCATACGGCAGGAGTAGTTGCCGCCAAAACGGGATTGTTTGCACTTAGTATAGTAGGAGCATTAAGCGGAGTTTATATTCCAGATGTTTCTGGCGGCGGATTTTCAAAAGAAGAGTTAATGGGCACCGAAATAAGTGATGTGAAGGATATATCAAGACTAACTACACCAGTAGATGAAATAGTACAAATAATATCAAACGACATTGGTAATAAAATGAAAAAAAATCCTATTTTGTCATCAATAAAATATGAATATCCATTGATTGTCAGATCTGAAGGTAATACCTGAAAACTTATTTATGAGAGTTTATCTGGAGATCAGAATAATACTTATATATTGGATTCAAATATAAAAATAGGCAGACTTGTTGTAATGCAATCAGAAAAAGACCATAGTCCTTCAAGTAAAGTTTTTGTTGATGAGAGTTGCACTTATAGATCAAAGCCAATATCTCTACAAAGCTGGAAAGAAAATGATTACCAATTGGTAGTGGATACAAAAAAAACTATAATAGATGAATGTGTTAAAAAAATAAATTTAGCATATGATAAATTTTTACCATTACCAAATATGAATAAAAACTAAATAATGCTATAGATTACTTCGGTTTTATTTTTTTTTGTTTGCAATTCAATGATTTGCAAACCATCTATATTTAAAGCCAAAAATTCATCTATATTTGATATATTGTTTTTGGCTATATCTCTAAGCACTTTGCCACGATATGCTTTCGCCCAGTGGCTGACGACTTTACCATCTTTTAAAAATTTCAAGGTTGTATAGTTTTTATTCGGCAGATAAAATTTGTCATAATATCCTGCTCTAATATCGAGTATATCTTCTTCTTTTAAAAACTCATCAAGTAGCTTGGAGCTATATTTTCTGTATATTTCATCGGTTTTAATTTCTTCGATACTTTTGCCTTGCTGTAGTCGGTAAAGCGGCAATCGATTCCCCGCCTTTATCGGCCCAAAAAGGTTCGAGAAGATTATTACATTTTCTTCTATATATTTTTGCTCTTTGTCGTTAAGTGATGCAAAGTCAAGATAGTCAAATGCAACGCCGGTATAAAGTTTAATTGCCTTACAAGCCAAAGAAGTTTTATCAATCTTAAAAAGATACTGAGCTATATCACTATCTTTTTTTAGCCCGAACATCTCTTTAATTTCTTCTGGACTATTATTTTTAATAATTGCATTGTAAGAGTCTAATATTTCTTGTCTTTGTGACAATTTGTCAGCAAATAAAAGATTGTTTATATCAAAGCTAGCGTCATTGTATAATGTCTTAGTTTCGCTTGGGGCTAAGAGGATTTTCATTTTTCTTTCTTTTTCTAGTGATGTAAGCGCACATGATGATGCTCTATTTGTTTTCTTTGCTGCGGCTTTATATTTTTTAGCAGCTGAGCATTGATCGCGACAATTACAGTGCTTGCAGACATCAATATAGCACCTATGGCAGGATCTATAAGAATGCCCCATTTTGCTAAAATACCTGCAGCTAGAGGAATAGCTATAATATTGTATCCACTTGCCCACCAAAGATTTTGTAGCATTTTACGGTATGTTTGCTTTGAAAGAGTGATTGCGTCTACAACATTTATAAGATCACTCTTGGTCAAAATGATGTCAGCGCTCTCTATAGCTATATCTGTTCCCGCACCTATGGCTATACCGATATCCGCACCTATGAGTGCTGGTGCATCGTTTATCCCATCTCCTACCATGGCAACTGTTTTACCGCTGTCTCTGAGTGCTTGGATCTTGCGTAGTTTTATATCAGGCAATAATTCGGCTTCATAATAATCGATTCCTGTTTTTTTTGCAATGTCTGCTGCAACTTCATTATTGTCTCCAGTGAACATATATGTAGTGATTCCCATTGATCGAATAGTATCAATCGCCTCGGCAGAACTTTGCCGTATAGTATCTGTCAAAAGAATAATACCACCAAGAACACCGTCAACAACAATCCACACTTTAGTTGCTTCTTTATTATTTAGCGAAAGCAGTTTTTGAGGAATCTGTATTGATTCTTTTGCTAAAAGCCGAGAATCGCCTATCATAACTATGTGACCATCTATTTTTGCTCTAGCACCAATTCCCAGCATAGCATTAAATTCATCAGCAGTTGCAAGGGCAATCTTTTTAGCCCTAAGATGTGATAATAGAAAAAGATATGAATTAATAGCAAAAGAGAGTATAAATGGCTACAAATGCCACATTGGCGATATTTGTAATATGGACAGCGGTTTACTTTGCTTGGGGAATGGTAGCATTATTTAAAAATACGTTATAAAGTAGCAAAAGAGCCGATTTCGGCTCTTTTGCTCTCGTTTAATCAAATCACAACTATATTTACACAAAAACTAAGAAAATACTTGACATTTAAATTTTTTTTATATATAATTATGTTCCATTTTTAAATGGCACTAAAAGGCGCTGGTGTAGCTCAGTTGGTAGAGCAGCTGATTTGTAATCAGCAGGTCGGGGGTT
>DYMX01000042.1 GCA_020721345.1 Sulfurovum sp. | reverse complement strand
CCTCGTATTCATACTTTAAGATACCTTGTTGGTGCTTAAAGTTTACCAGACCCTAAATATATACAAAAAGCATAAAACTACGGTGGATGATTTTATTATTACAATGATAAAAAACCTACCGAAAAACTATATAGATAATGCTGAACTTATTCTAAGCAATCATCCAAATATTCAACTTATTTATGCAGTCGATAAAGACTACAAGCAAATATCTCCTATCATATGTAAAAAAAGACAATATAGGAAGCGCGAAAGAGCATTATTTTGCAAAAGTTGCCTTTTAATAATGAGGATTTTTATATCTCCAACCCATACATACATTACAGAACAGGAAAGGCTAGCTTATCTGTTGTCCACATGCTAGATGATGTATATTATGTATTTGATCTAAATCTGATAGGACTACTTGAGGAACTTAAACTAATAGAATATAACAGCATATACGACAAAACAAAAAGAACGGTTTATTTCTTCGGGGCATTGATGCTGGCACTAGTATCTGTTACACTCATTTTGTATGGAGCATATGTTTTTGGAGAGATATTGTTTTTTCATAATGAAAATGATCTGCTTCATAGTATATTTCAGTCAATCATATCAATTACGCTTGGTATTGCCATATATGATCTAGCAAGTCAGATATTTGAGCATGAGGTATTGTTTATCTCATTCCAAAAAGAAGAAGATAGACAATATAAGATATTGGGCAAATTTTTGACGTCTATTATCATTGCGCTTTCTATAGAAACTCTTATGGTGGTATTTAAAATAGTACTTGGGGACTATAGCAAAATGCTATCAGCCTTTTGGCTATTACTTGGAACAACTCTTATGTTTGTCGGGCTTGCATATTTTTATAAAACAATAAAAGCAAGTAGCTGTAAAGATAACGAGAACTAGTTATCTGATTTATTTTTCTCTACGAATAAATTAGATATTGCAATCTTTTTTGCTCTTTTAAAGTCTGTTTTACCGCTGGCAAGTTTTGGCAGATCTTCTGTATAAAAAATAAACGATGGCTGCATTAACGGTATCATAGAACTCTCTTTTATCTTTTTTTGAACCTCTTGCAGAGACAAATGACTATTATAAAGAAGCACTACTTGTTCGCCTTTTTTTTCATCTTCTATGGCGACAACGACCGATGAGAGTTCATCGCTGAATATTTTGTCTATCAATGTCTCAACCTGCCCGAGGCTTATCATCTCACCACCGATTTTTGCAAATCTGCTATACCTATCAACGATACTCAAAAACCCATCTTCATCCATATGGCCTTTGTCTCCTGTTTTATAATATCTAACTCCGCCAAGCTCTACGATCACTTCTTTTGTTTTTTGGGGATTGTTCAAATATCCCTTCATCACCTGAGATCCGCCGACTAGTATCAGTCCATCCTCATTTACGCTCAAAGGCTGCAAATTATCCGGATCTACTACTTTTATAAGTGTCCCAGGGATTGGCTGACCTATACTTCCTTCTTTGTTGCATATAACAACTTTCATAGTATCCAAATCCAAGGCATTTGGCATATTGCATGATACAACAGGCGATGTTTCAGTAGTGCCGTAACCTTCAAGTATATCTATGCCGAACTTTTCTTTAAAAGATTTTCTAATTTCCGGTTTTAGTTTTTCTGCCCCTGCAACAACCATTCTAATAGAGCCAAACATCAATGGATCAAGTTTTTTATTTATTGTATAAAGTCTTAAAAATGTTGATGTGGCAAAAAGAATAGTTGCATTATATCTAGCTACCATCTCTCCGACAGCAACACTATCCGTTGGATCTGTTACGCTTGCCATAGGCACACCCTCGCAAAGCGGCAAAAGAGTTGTTACGGTTAAGCCAAAGGAGTGAAAGATAGGCAATGAATTTAGCATCACATCATTTTCTCCGTATTGAAAAAGCGCTGCTACTTGTTTGATATTGGTAATTAGATTTCCATGGGTCAATTCTACGCCTTTCGGATCTCCTTCGCTTCCGCTGCTAAAGAGGATTGTTGCGGTATCTTCTGTTGATATATAATCAAAATAACGAAACTTCAACCACCACTTTGGCATCAATAGTGCTTCTAATAGAGTTTTTGTTTTTTGTGATTTTTTTATACTATCTCTCAAAGATTCTACCGTTACTATTTTATCTTCGAGAACTTCTCTAAAATCAAACCCCTTTAAAACGAGTTTTTCTAAAAACTTTTGAGATGTTACAATATGGCTTATCTCTCCTTGGTTGAGAGCTGAGAGCATAACGGCAGGACTAAGTGTATAATTCAAATTTATAGGTCTTTTGCCTATTATAAAAAGCGCTAAATTGATAATTGAGCCTATAGACGAAGAGGGCAAAAGTACGCCTATATTTTTTTCGCTGTATTTTCTAAATATTCGAGAAAAGATAAATACTCCTGTCATGACTTTTAGATTATTTAGATCATTTCCTAAAGAATCTACAATAGATCTTTTAAACGGTCTTGCCTTTGCCCATCTAAGCCAAGAGTGCGCAAGCGGCTGCTCTCCGTTCATTGATTCTTGCCAAACCTCTCTTGATAGCGCAACTACTGCTTGCTTTACTTCGAAACTATTTGTATTTGAGTCCATCGGCTTGCCAAAAGCAACACGCACATCTCTTTTGTCGCCTCGTCTAGCCATTGATTTAAAATAATTATTTGCTTTAGAAAATGTAGAGCCCCAAAGTCCGTGTATATAAAATGGAATAATTTTATGCTTTGTGCCACTAAGCGCAAGCTCAAAACCTTTTTTAAATTCATTCATTTGACCGTTAAAGCTGATCCTTCCTTCAGGAAAAAGCGCAACAACTTCTCCGTTATCAAGCCTTTCTCTTATTCCTTCAAGAGCTTTTTTGCTGCCGATCGAAGATATTGGTATAACATGGAAAAAATCTAAAAACCGTTTTATGTACCATTTTTGATAATATGTTTTTTCTATTACAAATTTTATAGGTCTCGGTGTAGCTGATTGCAAAACAAGCCAATCTATCCAACTTACATGATTGCCAAGAAGAAGCACTCCACCACTGGATGGAAGATTTTCCAACCCATGAAGGGCAAATTTGTATCTTGTTTTAAGCACAGGAAGCAACATGACCCTGGCAAACAAATGAGGAATCTGTTTAATAACGAACAAACTGACAAAAAAAGTTAATGCCGCTACTATAAAAAAGATTGTATGACTGGACATTCCAAGCTCTACTATAACGATAGAAAAAATCAAAAATCCTATCATGGAAATATTCTGGACAAAATTATTTCCAGCCAATATGGTCCCTAAATATTTTTGAGGCGCGAGAAATTGGATAAGAGCATTTAAAGGAACGATAAAGAGTCCGCCAAAAAAACCAAAACTCAAACTTGCAATACTAAGCCAAAAGACAGAATCACAAAAACCAAAGATCAAAAGTGATCCGAATATTCCCAAGACGCCAAGAGGAACAATGCCAAGCTCTATTCGTTTTTTTGAAGCTTTGCCTGCAATAAAAGAACCAAACATAATGCCTATCGCGCTAAGCGCTATTATTATCTGTATTGTTACGGCATTTGAATCATTTGTTATTGCTTTGTAGTGAGCAGGAATTACAGAAATCAACAGCTGCCCCACTCCCCAAAAAAAACTTAAACCGACTATGCTTCTAAAGATGCTTTTATCCTCAAAGATTATTTTGATATTTTGTTTTAGATATGTAAACTTTGCATATTTTGAAATAGAAAAATGAGTGTGATTTAAAACTTTTTTTGATACCGGCAGTCTAAATGAAAGTATAAACTCTATAGCGCTAAGGGCAATCATAATTACGCCTACGGGTACCATATGGCTGATAATATCATTTGGCAAAGATAAGCTTTTGTTGTAAAACATTTCAAACAATACAGAAAAACCAAGTCCGCTTAATAGTATGGCTGTTATTGTAATTGCTTGAATAAAACCATTTGCTTCGCCTAGATTTTCTTCGCCGACTATCTCTTTTATTATTCCGTATTTTGCAGGAGAATATATTGTTGCTTGAATTGCAAGCATTATTGTAAGACCAAAAGCCAAATACCAAAGCCCCAGCATATAGCTTAATGTAATGAGAGCTGTTATGATTATTGCAATAAATGAAGCATATCTTATTACTATTGCTTTCGAATATCTATCGCTTATAAACCCTGACGGTGAAAACAGCAGTACAAACGGAACCAGCATAAGCGAGTTTATAATAGCGCTTAAAACTATAAGTGTCGTGCCGTCATAGGTTTTGATCACAGTGTTTTGTATAGTTATTTTATGCGCAATATCAACAACAACATTAATAAAAGTTATCAATATATATGGAAGAAAAGATTTTATTTTTAAAAGAGATGAGTTCATACATAATCCTAATAAAAGATCATATATTTTATCTTATTTTGATATTTGTAGAGTTTAAAGAGTATAAAATTAACTTTCCCGAGAGGGAGAATTATGCCATTTGTTTAGCAACTTCAGTAGCAAAATCTTCTTGAGCTACTTCGATACCTTCACCCACTTCTAAACGAATAAATGAAATTATCTCAGCGCTTCCGCCTGCGACTTTAGCTTTATTTTCTATGTACTGGGCAACAGTTATGCTGTCGTCCATCACAAATTTTTGATCAAGCAGGCATTGCTCTTGATCCAGTGTTGTATTATCAGATATAAATCTAGCAAGTTGTCCCGGAACTATTTTGTCCCAAATTTGTTCTGGCTTGCCTTCAGCTTTTAATTTCTCTTTGATTTCAGATTCAGCTTTCGCCAAAACATCATCAGTTAGTTGGGCCATAGAGATATATTGAGGGATATTAAGCAAAGGTTTGCCTAGTCTTGCTCTCTCTTCGTTCTCTTTTTCTATTTTGATGATACGGCCGTGGGTCTCATCAGCGACATAAGAAGCATCAAAATCTTTATAGCTAAGTGTTGTTGGCTTCATTGCAGCTGCGTGCATTGCTACATCTCTCAAAGCTGGGGTCATAGCATCAGCAGTTTTAGCGCTGTCGCATTTTGCCGCTATGATAACGCCCACTTGTCCATTTGCATGAATATAACCATTTATCGCTGTAGTTTCATCGCCTACAAGCATACCGGATCTTCTTACAACCATATTTTCGCCGATAGTAGCTATTTGCATTGAAAGATATTCGCCAAAAGCTTGGTCGTTGATAGTTGAAGTATTGATAGCATCTGCATCTAATAGGTCATTTTCAAAAGCATGATTGATCGTATCATTTACAAAAATTATAAATTTCTCATTTTTAGCAACAAAGTCTGTTTGTGAATTAACTTCAACTATTACAGCCTTTTTGCCTTCAACTTTCATGCCAACAAGACCTTCTGCCGCAACTTTGCTTGCTTTTTTGGCAGCAGCGCCAAGACCTTGGTCTCTTAGCCATTCTACAGCTTTATCCATATCTCCATCTGCTTCAGTTAGGGCTTTTTTACAGTCCAACATTCCCGCATCTGTCATTTCTCTTAGTTTTTTAATATCCGCCGGTCCAAAATTTGCCATCAATTACTCCTCTTCCACTGCTTCTTCTTGAGCTTCAGCAACAACTTCTTCAACTTCTTCGGCACTAACCGGAGCTTCTTCTACAGCTTCACCGTTATTTTCAGCTAGTATGTTTTTGCCTTCATTGATAGCTTCTGCCATTTCTTTACAGAAAAGCTCAATTGATCTGATAGCATCATCATTTCCTGGGATTGGATAGTCAACTAGATCGGGATCGCAGTTTGTATCAAGCGGAGCTACAATTTTCATTCCAAGTCTTCTTGCTTCTGCAACTGCGATGTGCTCTTTTACAGTATCGACAACAAACATCATATCCGGAAGTTTTTGCATATTTCTAAAACCTGAAAGATAAGCGTTTAGTTTATCTTTTGTTCTGCTAAGCATCAAAGCCTCTTTTTTAGTCAAAAGTTTGATCTGGCCGCTTTCTTCCATTTGTTCTATTATTTCAAGTTTTCTTATCGATTTTTTGATCGTAGGATAGTTTGTAAGCATACCACCTAGCCATCTGTTAGAAACATATGGCATGCCGCATGATTTTGCAGCTTCTTCTACTGCAACTCTAGCTTGTTTTTTTGTTCCTACAAAAAGCATTGTTTTGCCTTCGCTTGCTGCATCTCTAACGATATTGTAAGTATATTTGAAATATCTCAAAGTTTTTTGCAGATCTATGATATATATATTTTTTCTCTCGCCAAATATGAATTTTTTCATTTTTGGATTCCATCTTCTTGTTTGATGCCCGAAGTGTACACCACACTCTAGCAAATCTTTCATTGTTACCATTTTGTCTCCTTGACTAAATTAAATATTTTTGCGATTTCTCGCTTATCTGGTTTGTGTCCTCTGTAGTCCTCAACACAACAATTTGTGCAACCATACAAGGAATAACTACATGCGAGGTTTTCAAATTCATAAAGAAAATGAGGAATTATTATACCCAAAAAAACTTAAATAATATTTGCATGATAAATTTGCAATTACTATAAGTTTTTGAATCTGTTATGCTAAAATATAATTTAGTTAATATATAAAAACCTTTAAAGTATAGGGAAATACAAACAATTAACCCTGAAAGAACGATACTGATCTGCTACTCCTAATTCAGACAAGTTCCCCTAAAGATTACGCAGCTGTTTGG
>DYMX01000041.1 GCA_020721345.1 Sulfurovum sp. | reverse complement strand
TTTGTTTAGCTCGTTTGTTATGTTGAGGAGTATTTCAGACTCTTCTTTGGCGAGAGCAAGATATTTTTCAGCTTCGCTTCGGTTATAGGTCTCCAAAGCTCTGATCTCATTCAGATCTTCCGTTTTTGTTGTGATGTTTGCATCTATGGCTGCTATCTTGGCTGTTTTGTTAGTGTCTTCTTGGGTTGCTTTTTCTTGATATACATCTGCCCATTTGGCAAATACTTCACTTGCATTTATGGTTTTTTGAGGGCCCCATGAGCAGGTTGCATTGCTCTTTTTCCATGTAGCGCCGATCGCACAATACTCAGAATCTGCTATCATCCACTCTGGTATATAGACACGGTAGTTGTTTCTTCGTTTGCAGTGTCCCTTCCAATTTTTTTTTGTACAGTCGGTATTGCTATAATAATGGTTTCCGCCGACCGTTGACATATAATGCAACACAGTATTGCCAAACAATTTTTTATAAACGGCTGCTTTTTGCCTATAGTCGTCTGCTATTTTTTGATTTTGATTGACAGCTGCGTTTATCTCATTTTTCAGCTCATCGAGTTGTTCTATCTCGCTTTGGAGCGAATCTCCTCTTGCTTTATATTCCTCTGCCAATCTGCGGTAATATTCATATTTTTCTTTATACTCTAAAACTTTTTGTTCTACTTGACTTGCTTTGGATTCCAAATCTTTTATCTTTAAGAATGTCTCTTTGAGAGAATCTTCAAGTCCCAAAAACTCTTCAGACCATAGGTCGTCTTTGGGCGTTGTGACTTTTTCCAATTGGCCGCTTGCATTATAGCCATAGTTCATTTTTATACCGCTAGGATATATTATCTCTTTGACTCTGTTTGCTATGTCATAGGCATATTCTGTGATCAGCTCTTGATCATCGATCTCTTGAGTAGTTGTCTCTACCCTGCCCATATCATCATAAGTATAAGTTTTTTCCACATCGCCGTTTGTAGAAGATGAGAGTTTGCCTATACCGTTTGAGCTGTCATCGTATGTAAATGTTGTAGTAGTAGAGCCTTGGGATTTTTGGATAACCCTCCCTATTTCATCATAGGCTATAGTCGAGATGACGCTTTTGGCATCTGTTTGCGATATAAGCTCTCCGAACGCATTGTATTCATAGCTCCACTTCCCAAGCGATATATCATTTTGAGAGATCTTGTGTCCAAAAATATCATACTCTATATAACCTGACTTTCCGTTTGCTATGGTTTCGATCTGATTCCCTATGGCATCATATTTGTACTCTACTTTAGAACCGTCATTTCCTATAACACTGAGCAGTTGTCCTTTGGCATTTGTATAACTCTCTTTTTTATGATTATTCGGAGATATCATAGTTGTTTTAAACCCATCATAAAATATTTGGGTTGTAAGGATTTTTTTATTTGCCACAGGCTGTATTTGTTCTATGGTTCTGCTAAGCTCATCATATTTGCTCTGTGTCCAAACTATTCCGTCTCCTGCAAAGCTGCCTTTTTTATGAGGTATGCTTTGGGCTATAAGCTGGCCTTTTTGATCATAAACATACTCTTTATATATCTCTGTAGGTACTCCGCTTACGGGTGTGCCCAGGCTTACTTCTCTTACCTTCCTATCAAGCGCATCATAATAAACTCTGCCATATTGTCCTATACTATTTCTACTAGTTACCATATAACGGCTTGTATCCGATCCTGCCAATCCTATCTTTTCAAGATCAAGCCCCATATCGACGCCGTCACTCCATTCATAAAAATAATCAATACTCAATCCGGTTGGTGATGTTTCTTTTATTTTTCTACACAATCCATCATATTCAAATGTTGCCTCAAGTCCGTTTGCATCAGTTTGGGTTTTAGGCAAGCCGCAATAATCATCATAAGTGATTTGTGCTGTATGCCCTAGTTCATTTTCAACTTCTATAGCTCTTCCAAATTCATCTAGCTCTTCCGTTGTTGCCCTGCTGTTACCGTTTTTATCGCTAATAGTTGTACTTCTTTCATCATCGTCAAGCGTATATTCTATTGTGCGCGCTTTATGGTTGTCGGGCTCTATGACCTCTTTGGTTAACATTCCCCTGTCATCGTAGCTAAACGTAGTATGCTTTGTAATGCTCCCGCCGCTTCCTTGCGCGCTGTGAGTTACTTGCATATCCGTAGGCTTGCCTATGATCCAGTTTGAGAGATCGTTTAGGTACCTTGTGGCTGTGGCGGAAAGAGTATTTAACCCTGTTATATCAGTGATTTTTTCAGTAATACTTTGGGGCTGATCAAACTCGTTATAATTTGATGTTAACACCTGTTTGGTATAGAGTTCTTTGCCGTCTATATCATATTTTTTTTCTAAAGTCTCCAATATCCTCGGTTGGACCAGCTTGGATATGCCGTTACTTACAAGCTCATAAAAAGAGTCTTTTGATGATATGAGATGTTCGCCTATATATTCTCTAACAGTTTTAGGCAAGCCGTTTAGCATAGATGCTTCTCTGTGATATTCGGTTACGCTTGTTGTATTTTTTGCTTCATTAGTTACGCTAATTTGGCTAAATCCTAAGCCTCCCCATTTTCCGTCTATTTTAAAGCCCTCATATTTATATGAAAGTCTGTTTTGACCGCCTATGCCGTCATCGGTCGTAATCGACTTAACTGCAAACAGATTTGGAGAGTAATCTTCTAATGGCATTGCGGCATCATTTCTAGGAGTATAAATGCCGGCATTGAGTATATTGTCATACTCTATCTCTGTTTTTAGTCCCAATGAGCTTGTTACACCCTTTAATAGTGCCAAAGGCTCTTCTTCCATAACTAAACAATTAAGCCCTGTTGCGCTTCTGTAGCATATCTCTTTGTTTGGTTTAGTATCAAGATCGTTTACTACTTTTACAGGCCCGAATGCCATTGAAACCACAGCAGTTCTAAACTCTGTTTTTAAACCAAACCATTTTTTCAAAGGAGTAGTATATATTTTTTTATTTTTCTCAATAACACCAAGGTCAGGTAGAATTTTATTTATAAATTTAAAATCATTAAATGATCCATCTGAATTGTGTGCAGCCCAAAGACTATCCCCCCCTATTACAGCTACAAAATCTGGAACGCTATCATTATCAATATCTTCTATCATTATAGAATTCTCTTGGTTTGTGATGGTCCAATCATCTCTTGTATTTGAAGATTTCCAGATAGTAGGATCTAAAGTAATCCATGTTTTTGGTTCTTCAAAACCAGCGCCTGTGTTGACTCTACATTCATAAACATCATTGTTGCGATAACATACATCCTGAAGCCCATCATTGTTTATATCAGCAAATCTAAAAGTGTGATTAAATCGTTCATTGAGTTTTATGTCAGCGCTATATTGCGAAAAATTGTTTGTATAAATTTTAGAAGTAAGGCTATTTTCATATGTGCCGTCAATAGTATATATCGGTTTGCCTTCAGTGGTTTGAGACGGTTTGCCTATAGGAAAATTTTTGCCCCACTCTTTAATCGGCGCAAATATAGGCATTTTATTTGCATCAAATCCTTGTCCTAGAGAACAGTAAAAATTATTGTCAGTTTCTGTAAACCCACATATATCCTGATAGCCATCCCCATCTATATCGATTTGTTGCGGTTGTGGTATTTTTGTAGCATTAATATCTATTTTTAAATCTGTTTGTTTAAAATTTGTGTAAACCTTAGACGCTATTTTATATTCTCTCTGAACCGCCAATTTGTTATCTGTTGTATTAACTATAATAGGATTTTCAAATTCACCTTTGTTATTTATGGAGCAATACAATCCGTCGTTTTTAAATGTACATATATCTACCTGCAAGTCATTATTTATATCAGTAAATCTATACGCATCTTCAATTAAAACATTTGTTGTTACGACTCTATCATCAACAAAGTGTCCATTTTTGTCATTTACACCGCATATAACGCCTTTTGGCGTCACCGCACAATAATCAACTTGTCTGTCTTGATTTATGTCAAAAAATGTCAATGAAGCCGATATAGCACTTCTTTTTTCTTGCTCTTCGGTGTTTTCATCATCATATATAGTATCTAAAGCGCTTGTCCATTTTGTGGCCTGTGCAAATGTACCATCCCCTTTACCTACAGCACACTTCAATGATCCGTCATAATAACAAATATCATTATGTCCATCTCTGTTTATATCTATAGCGCTATAATTTAAAAGCTCATCAGTAGTTGTATATGTTTTGTCTTCTTTTAATCCTGCTTTTGGATTAGTGGCATAATCAAATGATATTGGCTGTAAGCATTTACCGTCTTTGTCACAGTATGTAATATCTTTTACTTTTGAATATCTTGTATAGTTTTGATTTTTATCTATCGGAACATACCCTATCTTGTAATTATAAAATAGATTATCATCAGAGTATACTTCGATACTTTGCAATCTATTTTCTTGCGTGCTAGATTCTCCAAATAAATATGATATAAGCTTATCCAATCTACTTTCATAAATAAAGCTTACTTTGTACTGTTGATACTCTATGGCATCAAGTTGTATATTGTTATTTAATTTACTATATGAATATATAGTTTCATTATCCAATCTATCTTTTACTTTTGATACTCCCCAGCTCATATAACCTCTTGGTGATGTAGCTATACTGTCATCATTGGTACCATATTCTTTGATAAATCCATCAGCGCCCCATAAGATCCAAGACTCAGGAGAAGAGATAGAGCCGTTTCTGATAATTTTTACCTGTTTTGAGCTATTCAAACGATATTCGCCGCTTGCAACTTCTACAAGCCTCTCCCCATCAAGACAATAATCTGAATTTTCATCAAATCTCACACCTTCCATTATGCCGTCTAATTTGATATTTTTACCGCATCTGGAAATGGACGATGTGCCCGAAAGATTAAACCCCAGACCAAGAATGCTATTGCCGGAGCCTTGATTGTAACTGATTGCCAAAGATGGATTAAATCCTTTGGCTGCTTGAGGTAATTTTATTGGCAAAGAATAACTCACATGACCACTTGAATCAACGCTCAAATCACCCTCTATAGATCCTACTAATCCTGCGCTAAACGCGCCATTAATACTATATGACACTGTAACAGTAATAAATATTAATAAAATTACAAAAAAGCTTTTTATCCTTTTAGTCATCTTGCTCTCCTTTAATGTTTAAATTATTCATATTTTTTTCAACTTTTAACATAATCTGATCTATCTCTTTGAGTTTCCGTATAGTCTCCTCGTCTTTGATAGGTGTTTTTAGTTCAGCTTTTATGTCATTTTCGATTGCTTTGGTATCTATCCCCTCTTGTTTATTTATAACTGATATTTTTTCGTCCATTTTTTTTATTTTTTCGTCTAATGGTATATCTGACTGCTTTTTAGTGTTCTTTTCTATCTCCGCCATATCTTTATCTACATTAGTATTGATATTTTTGAGTTCAACTTTTATTTCTTGCATTTCTTTTGGCATTTGAGTATTTTTTTGTTTATCACCACTAAATATTGTCATAATATCCGTAAAAAAATTGCTATTGAGAGCTATTGCTAAAATCGGCACTAAAACTATAGCTGCAGATCCGAATAAAATAATCTTTTTCTTTTTCATGTAAAAAATCTCCTTTGTCTTGTAATAAAACTAAAAATTAATGATGTTGTCAGTAAAACGAATGTCCACAATAATAATGGAACATTTCCATATTTTATATAGGGTGTTTGGCCGGTAAAAGGTATAATATTTTTATACATTGTATACACACCTGTATTTTGTTTGGCAATGCCTTCAATTTCTCCATTTTCGGATATAAAAGCAGAGCTTCCATAATTAACCACATATATCATTGGCTTTTGAGCTTCTTGTGCCCTTACTCTTGCAACATTAAGAAGATAATCTTTGGCTATTGTGTTATAAAACCATCCTAAATCACTAATATGTATCAAAATATTTGCATCCTTATTCCTTTCTCTTAGCTCATCGCCAAAAAGTATTTCATAGCATATAGAGGGCGACAACACTATGCCTTTTGTAATTATCGGCTCGTAGTCCTTGTTAGCTGATATATCATTCATAAACATAGAAGGAATAAGCTCTTTAAGTACAAACATCCATCGAGGTGTGTACTCGCCAAATGGTATAAGGTGCTGCTTTGTATATGCTATCTTATCGTATGAATTACTAATAATAGCATTATAAGTTTTTTCATCTAGTTTTTCATATGAACCGTACAAGACTTCCGTTTTATTTTGTCTAATTGCATTAAAACCATCTTGGATATGCTTTTTAACGGTCTGACAACTTAAGCTAAGTGTTGATTCGGGCCAAACACTTAATTCCGGAAAAGGATATTGTTGTGCCAATACCTGGTAAGATTGTATAGATTCTATAATTTTATATCTTTGTTGTTTGTCCTTTTTGCTTTTATTTGTGTGTAAAATTTGTGTGTAAAGAGATTGATTTAGCGGAACTGTAAATTTCAGCTTTATCTTATTCCCCAGTAAAACAAACAAAAGCATTATAAATAAAATTATTAACGGTAATCTGTAGTTTTTAGACATTATTATATAAACAACAATTCCAATAAATGTATAAAATATATAATTAATCCCCAAAGAGCCTACTATCGGAAGCAAAAAAGCTAATCCAAAATCAAATAATGTATCGGCTGGTGAAATCCATGTGAATCCTGTCGCAAACCATGACTTAAACCAATCTAGAATTGTTGCCAAAGATGGCATAATAAGTGTTGTTTGCGCGGGCAAGCTTGATACCATTTTTTTTGAAAAATGATTTACAATTGTGAATACACCCCATTCGATAGACAAAAGCAAGATAATCCCTGATATTATAAAAAAATACACTACTTTGTCTATGCCTTCATATCCGTTCAACACACTAAAAAGCCAAAAAGTTCCACTTAGATAATGTCCAAACCAAAAAATAAAACCATATATTAAAGATGTGCCAAAAGAGTTTGTATTAGACAAAAGATAAAAAAAATAACCGTAACTTATAAACAAAATAAATACTAAGTTGGTTGGGGGAAATGCTAAAGTAGAGCAAATGCCTAAAAATAACAAAATATATACATTTTTATCTTTAAACATACGATCCTCTTTAAAAATTTTTATATATTATCTTTTTTGAACTTTTAAATAAATTAGTTATAGTAAACTATAATGCCCTGAAAATTCAAGACAACTTTTTACCTCAATTTATTTCCGCCTC
>DYMX01000016.1 GCA_020721345.1 Sulfurovum sp. | reverse complement strand
AGTTATTTGTCATTTCAAGCTTGATTTGGAATCAATGGATGCCGTATCAAGTGCGGCATGACGAGCAAAAAGCAATCTATAAAAATCCAAACCTTTATGAAACTTTGGCTATAATCGCGGCAAAATTTAGTTAAGGATTGCGTGTGAGAACACATTATTGTTCAACTGTAAACACAGAACATATAGGCCAAAAAGTAACGGTTGCCGGCTGGGTGGCCAGCAGAAGAGACCATGGGGGAGTGATTTTTATCGATATTAGAGACAACGATGAAGTTGTTCAGCTTGTTTGTGATCCGGCAGACAGCAAAGATGCGCACAAAATCGCCGAAGAGATAAGAGACCAATTTGTTATTATTGCAACAGGTGTTGTTAGAGCTAGAGGCGAGGGATTGGAAAATCCAAACCTAAAAACAGGAAAAGTAGAGATAATAGCGACAGAAATCGTCATAGAAAACAAATCGCTTACTATGCCGTTTGAATTGGGTGATGAGAGAGTAAATGAAGAGATAAAATTAAAATACAGATATCTCGATCTAAGAACTCCAAAATCTCACAAAATATTTAAACTAAGAAGCAAAGTTTCCATAATTGCCAGAAATACTTTAGATGGTCTAGGATTTATGGAAGTAGAAACTCCTATTTTGACCAAATCAACACCTGAGGGCGCAAGAGATTATCTTGTTCCAAGCCGAGTTCACAACGGAGAATTCTTTGCGCTTCCGCAATCTCCTCAGCTATTTAAACAACTTTTGATGGTTTCAGGATTTGATAGATACTTTCAAATTGCAAAATGCTTTAGAGATGAAGACTTAAGAGCAGACAGACAGCCCGAATTTACTCAAATAGATGTTGAGATGAGTTTTTGTAACCAAGAAGATGTTATAGGTATAGCAGAAAAACTGCTTTCAGATGTATTTAACGGATGTGGGTTCAAAGTCCCTCAAACATTTAACCGCATAACATATAGTGATGCTATGGAAAAATACGGCTCCGACAAGCCGGACCTTAGATATGATTTATCTATGGTAGATATGATAGATATTTTTGCAAGATGCGAAAATGGAATTTTTGCCGGTATCGCCAAAGATACAAAGAAAAACCGTATCAAAGCGTTAAAAGTTCCAAACGGCGACAATATTTTTTCAAAAAGACAGATGCAAGGTTTTGAAACATTTGTAAAACAATTCGGCGCAGGCGGACTTGGATATTTCCAAATGAAAGAAGATGGACTAAAAGGACCATTGACTAAGTTCTTTAGCGAAGATGACCTGCAGGCAATAGTTGAAAGATGTGAGCTAAATATAGGCGATGTTGTATTTTTCGGCGCGGGCGAGAAAAAACTAGTCTGGGATTACATGGGTAGATTTAGAATATTCTTAGCCAATGAGATGAATATCATCCCTGAAAATAGATTTGAGTTCGTATGGGTTGTGGATTTCCCGATGTTTGAAGTTGAAGAGGGCAAAATAAAAGCTCTTCACCATCCGTTTACTATGCCAAAAGTTGACGAAAACGGTAAAGTCGGATGTGATGACCTAGAAGAACTTGAGTCGATCGCTTATGACATAGTATTGAATGGTTATGAGATAGGCGGGGGTTCTATCCGTATCCACAAAGATGATATTCAGCAACAAGTTTTTGAACTTCTTGGAATCGAAGAAGAAGAAGCAAATGAAAAATTCGGCTTCTTGCTTGATGCGCTAAAATTCGGCGCTCCTCCGCATGGCGGTTTTGCACTAGGACTGGACAGACTTGTTATGATAATGACAGGAAGCTCTACTATAAGAGATGTTATAGCGTTCCCTAAAACACAAAAAGCTCAATGTCTTCTCACGCATGCGCCTAGTATCGTTGATGAAGCGCAACTTGACGAGCTGGCACTTAGAATCAGAAAAACAAACAAAGGACAATAAATGAAAAAACTATTTTTGATAATAGGAGCGCCTGGGAGCGGAAAAACTACGGATGCGCAGCTTATTGCGGCTAGACATGACAATATAACTCATTATTCAACAGGCGATATGTTCAGAGCAGAAATTGCAAGCGGAAGCGAAAGAGGAAAAACTATAGATAGTTATGTCAGCAAAGGCGATCTAGTGCCTATCAACATTGTTATAGAAACTATAGTTGAAGCTATAAAAAAATCTCCGACTCCGGTAATTATTATAGACGGTTACCCAAGAAGTGTTGAACAAATGACTGAACTTGATAAATACCTCGCAAATGAAAAAGATGTTGAGTTGTCATCGGTTATTGAAGTTAGAGTTAGCAAAGAAACAGCGAAAAACAGAATACTTGGACGTGCTACTGAGTCTGAAGTAGTTAGAGATGATGACAATGTAGAAGTATTTTACAATCGTATGAAAGTCTACACCGATCCGCTTGCTGCTATCCAAGAGTTCTATACGGCAAAAAATCTTCTAAAAGTGATCGATGGTGAAGGCACAATCGAAGAGATCGTCAACAATATGGACGCTTTTGTTCAAAGCAAAATTTAACTCCTTTATCTTTTAGTGATCTTTAATATAGCAAGGTCACTAGATTTCCACAATAAATTCATCTTTTTTTGATAGAATAATAAAAATTTATCAAAGGTTTAACAATGAAAAAAATACTCTCTGTTCTTATTTTGTTTTTTGCATATACAACATCTACTTTTGCAGAGGATGCTGCTATTATAAATGCAGAAGTGAATGTAGCAGTACAAAAATTCTACAAAAATGTCATGGGCGGTGAAGAGTTTTTGGGTAAATGCAAGGGCTATTTGGTATTCCCAAGTATATACAAAGCCGGTTTTTTTGTCGGCGGAGAATACGGTGAAGGTGTACTTAGATACGATAATGCCAACCAAGGATATTACAGCCTCAAATCAGGATCATTCGGATGGCAATTCGGTTTACAAAAACGCTCAATGCTTATCGCTTTTGTATCACAAAGAGCATTGAATTCATTCTTAAAAAGTAGCGGATGGACTGTCGGTGTTGATGGCGGGATCAATGTAGCTATTTGGGGCGCAAGCAAAGATCTAAGCACTGTGAGTTTTGAAAAAGATGCCGTAGCATTTGTTTTTGATGAGCAAGGCTTGATGGCAAGCGTAGCAGTAGAAGGAAGCCAAATAGCCCCTCTTGCAAAATAAAAACTATTTTAAACTTCTTTATCTTCGTCTTTTTGGGATGATGATAGAGAAAGAAGTTTTTTTGGCTTCAAACCAAGCTTTCTCATCCCTTCTACCCTATTTATTAAATTCCCTTTTCCAGACGAGAGTTTATTCATTGCATTATCATAACTAGTTTGAGTATTTTGTATATTTTTCCCGATACGCTCCATATCTTCTATAAATAATGCGAATTTGTCATATAGCGCTTCCGCAGATTTTGCTATCTGCATGGCATTTTGCTCTTGATACTCTCTTCTCCATATATGCTCTATGGTTCTAAGAGTTACTAGAAGCGTTGAAGGTGAAACTATGATAATGTTTTGTTCGTATGCATTTTTAAAAAATCCGCTGTCCGATTCAAGCGCAAGCAAAAATGCGCCTTCTATCGGCATAAACAAAAGAACGAAATCAAGAGATTTCAAGCCTCCCAGCTCTTCATATTTCTTTTGACTTAAGTTCTTTACATGCGCATTGATAGAGGCTATATGCGCTTTAAGCGCTGAGGCTCTATCGATCTCATTTTCAGCTTTTATAAAATTATCATAAGCTACAAGAGAAACTTTTGAATCTATAACGATATGTTTATTCTGAGGCAAATTTACGATCACATCCGGGCGATAGATCTTGTCATTTTCTCCCTTTAAACTGTTTTGCACGACATACTCATGTCCTTCTCTAAGACCAGACTCCTCTAAAACACGCTCCAATACTATCTCACCCCAATTTCCTTGAGTTTTATTTTCACCTTTAAGCGCTTGTGTAAGATTGAGAGCATCTTGACTCAATCTCTCATTTAGCGTTTTTAGATTTACAAGCTCGTCTTTGATGCTCTGTCTCTCTTTGGCGTCATGGACAAACATATCCCTGCTCTCCTTTGAAAATGCCTCTATTTGTTCTCTGAAAGGCTTTAGAAGCGTATCAATACCTTGCTTGTGTGTTTCGTCGAATGTTTTTGATTTTTGCTCAAATATACTGTTTGCAAGGCTGGCAAATTCTAGTTTCATTTGATTTTTTGCATCATTTAGAAGCTTTAATTTCTCCTCGTATGAATTGATATTTTCTTCAAATCTCGTACGTAGCACCGCATTGCTTTTTTCAAGTTCAAAGAATTCATCGTTTCTTTTATTGAAAGACGCAAGAAGCTCATCTTTTATCATCGTCTCTTTAGAAAGTTCTCCTTCCAGCTCAAGATACCTCAGTTTTAAAGTTCCTATGTCTTTCTTGGCAAAAAGAAACAATATTAAAAAAACAATTGTAAAAACCGATAAAACAATAAGTACCAATATAATAAATGTCTGATCTATAGGATATCCTTTAAATTTGTTTGTTTTTATAAAGTTATTATATCCGTTTTATATTTATCGAAATAATAATATTGCAAAATGACATATTTTAATATTGTTTTTTTATCCTAATATAATTTAGATATATCGTACAATTTTTGTTGTAAAATACCCGCATTAAAGGAGTAGAGCATGAAAATAAAAATTGATAGCCCAAGAATTCAAGAGATAATACACAATATTGCCGAAGATTTTAGATTTAGCTCGGAGCACGAAAAGTATGCGCAACTATTTTACGCTATGGATATAGAACAATATATTGATAAAAAAATGCATCATGATGCTTTGGAGTACATACAAACATCCAAAAAGAGCTAAAAGAGAGTATTGACTGGCAAGAAAAGTTTATACAAGAAAATCCGCAAGTCGATAAAGATAAAATGCTGCATACTATGAAAACCATAGAAAAAGAATATCAGGAACTTGAGACGTATTTGACGATGCTGAATATCTAAAATCTCATCTCGAGAGAGATGAGATGCATTCTTATTTCACATACAAGCAGAATATTTCTGCTTGTAGCAAAATTAAAGAATAGTAACGTTTTCTGCTTGTGGGCCTTTTTGACCTTGACCAACAGTAAAAGAAACTCTTTGATTTTCGCTCAATTCTACACGACCATAGCCATTGCTGTTTACTTGACGATAATGTACAAATAGATCTTTGCTTCCGTCTTCTGGTTGGATAAATCCAAAACCTTTTTCGCTATTGAACCATTTAACGGTTCCTGTCATTTGATTTGCCATTGCAATTCCTTTTGTTTATGATACACTTCAATTGAAGCGACTGAAAATATAAATTGGAGAGTATTCTTATAAGGTGAATAGTTCTACTAACGAAAGGTTATAAACAAAAACAAACCAAAGATGAAACTCTAAATCATCTTTCAATAGTTGCATTATAGCTTAAATACTTTATAATAGCAAGTACAAATAGATGTTATTAGCAAATATCGTTTTAATTCCGTCCATAATTGTCTGTTCTTCTATTTCCTATTTGAATACGATATAATTTTTTATATAATTTTTGCAAGGGATCAATATGCAAAAAAAACTTGAAAAAAATTCTATCAGCAAACAATCCTTATGCATACCGGCAGATGAGGACACTTTATTTATAAGCACTGATGACGCAAGAGGTGTCAGGCTGCAGCTTGATTATCTAAAAGCTGAAACTATGATGAAAAAACATAATGTCGGATACACTGTCGTTGTATTTGGCAGCACACATATCATAGAATCAAAAAGCGCGCTTGATAAGATCGATGATATCAAAAAAGAGCTTGAAGCCGATCCAAACTCCAAAGAACTTTTATCCGCTTTAAAAAATGCTCAAAGCATAGCAAAAAAAAGCATATATTATGACGAGGCTCGTAAATTTGGTCAGCTCGTAGGAAAAAGCAAAAAAGGATTGGATGGGTATTCTTTTACACTAATGACAGGTGGCGGACCGGGCATTATGGAAGCGGCTAACCGCGGTGCATTGGATGTAGGCGCACAGTCCATAGGACTCAATATCAAATTAGCAGATCGGCAGCCACAAAATCCTTATATCACTCCTGAACTTTGTTTTCAATTTCATTATTTTGCGATACGAAAACTTCATCTTTTTTATCGCTCTAGAGCCTTTGTATTTTTCCCTGGAGGCTTTGGAACACTAGATGAGCTTTTTGAGATACTTACGCTTATACAGACAAGCAAGAGTAAACCGATGCCAATAATCTTGGTGGGGCAAGAGTATTGGGAAAAAGTCTTTGATATTGATTTTTTAGTAGAAGAAGGGGTTATTTCATCTGATGACGCAGATATAATCATCTATGCTAAAGACGCGCAAGATACATGGAACAGTATCATAAAATGGCATACTGAAAATAAAACACCATTATTTTAATAAAGTTTTTACTCTTATCCTCTTTTGAATATCATTGATTTGATGCTTTCTCCTATTTCCTCTGCTACCACACTGCATTTAACGATAAAAAGATAATATATCGGGCGTTTTGCCACTTGATAGAGGCTTTCAAAGTTGCCCATTCCTTTTGCGATGATGATATCTGCGCGTTCAAATATCTCTCTTGATAGGGCATTGCTCTTTTCTACTTCAAATCCTGGAGTTTCTATGCCTGTATCCACAATATCTGCGCATTGGCTTAGAATCTGCGCTTCTTTTTTGGTAACATCATTGATGATAGGCTTTGTTCTGACAAAATAATGCACCTTCAAGTCGTAATGTTTTTTGATAGTTTCTATAAGCAGCTTATCAAAAATATGTTCTCCGACATTATCCCCTATGACAACTATCTCTTTTGCCTCTTTGAGTTCCTTTTTAAAAGTAGGATAATCATCGATAGCGAACTCTTGGTGAAAATGCTCTTGGATCATTTCATCAAGCTCAAACTGGTTTTGCGCGCCAAAATCTATAACATTGCCGATAACTGCCATTTTGATGGCATCTTCGATACTTTGCGCAAAAGAAGTATCTACACTAAGCGCTTCTTTGGTGGCTAGTTCCTTGGATTTCAACACGGGATCATCATCGCCCGTAATATCCGATATAGCTTGATATATCTCTTTGGCTATCTGCGGCGGAGTGCATGAGAAATCATGCTTTTGCAATATCTGCGCAGATATATCCAATACTTTTTTGCTTGTGATATCATCCAACTCCAAAAGTTTTGCAACTTTTAGCGCTTGATTCATTATGCATACGATACAGTCAGGTTTTATATTCAAGTGTTCTCTCCTTTGATGTGTATAATTATAGCATTTGGGGTTAAGTCTATTGCGTCAGCTCGTTAGCTATCATCTCTGCTTGCTTGAGCACAGTTTCGGTTGCAAGCGCTTGCATATCAGGCGGATATCCAAACTGCCTTAGTGTTCTTTTTACTGCGATTTTTAGTTTGCTTCGCACGCTCTCCTTGATAGTCCAATCAATGCTTGCATTTTCTTTGACCTTTTGCGTCAAT
This sequence comes from Sulfurovum sp., assembly GCA_020721345.1. GTDB lineage: Bacteria > Campylobacterota > Campylobacteria > Campylobacterales > Sulfurovaceae > BN30871. The sequence goes on along the minus strand of DYMX01000016.1, from coordinate 22,814 downwards.
ACTACGGCAAGTTCACGAAGCGCATCTTTGCTCATTAGCTCTTTTGCGCTTTCATTATTGGCTACTGCCGTATAAAAGGCATATTCAAACTCTGTGAGTCCTAACTCCTGCGGCTCTTTATCCATAGCCTTAATATCGCGGCTCATATTGATAAGCTCATCTATCACTTCAACCGCAGTGATAATTTTATTGTGATATTTTTTTATAGAATTTTCCAGCATCTCCATCAAAGAGCGACTTTGCACGAGGTTGGTTTTTGCTCTTGCTTTTATCTCGTCATTTAATAGTTTTTTCAAAACCTCTAAAGCGATATGCTTATGCTTCATGTTTTTTACTTCCAGCAAAAATTCTTCAGACAGTATGGATATATCAGGCTTTTTGATACCACTTGCATCAAAGATATCTATCACTTGTTCTGTTACGAGAGCTTTATCTATTACTTGCCTGATGGTTGTCTCTATCTCTTCATCACTTCTTGTATTGCTACTTTCAAATTTTGTCAATCTAGCTTTAACAGCTTGGAAAAAAGCAACTTCATCTTTGACATCCATTGCCCTGTCATGAGGAATTGCGATAGCAAATGCCCGTGAAAGTGCTGTCACCTCATCAATATATCGTTTTTTACCATTTTCAAGCCCTAAAATATGCTCTTCGGCTTCTAAAATAAGTGTTAATTTTCCTCTCGTATCTAATCCAAAAAACCGTTCATATTCTAAACCATGATACATCTGAGAAACTACTTCTAACTTTTCTAGCATCAATGCCACCGCTTGTTCTTGCGCCAATGCAGGATCACCCTTTCCTCCACTATCACTATAAAATGAAAGTGCAATTTTGAGATCACTTGCAATTCCAAGATAATCTACCACAAGCCCACCTGGTTTATCTTTGTAAACCCGATTTACCCTAGCAATGGCTTGCATGAGATTGTGTCCCTTCATCGGTTTATCGATATAAAGCGTATGCATCGAAGGCGCATCAAACCCCGTCAGCCACATATCTCGCACGATAACAAGTTTGAGCTCGTCATTTACGTCTTTCATGCGGTTGGCCAAAGAGCGTCTTTGCTCTTTGGTGGTGTGGTGTTTTGCCATTTGTGGACCATCACTTGAACTTGCAGTCATAATGACTTTTATCACACCACGATCTAGATCATCACTATGCCAAGCAGGCCTTAGAGCTATTGTCTCATTATAAAGTTCAACCGCGATCCTTCGGCTCATACTTACGATCATGCCCTTGCCATCAAACACTTCTTGTCTAGCTTCAAAGTGGGTGACGATATCGGCTGCTATCTCTTTGATGCGATTTTTGCTTCCTATCAATGCTTCAAGCTTCGTCCATTTGGCTTTGGCCTTTTGACTGTCATCGAGATTTTCGCCGCTGAGTTCCTCATCAAGTTCTTTTACAAGCTCTTTCCCCTCATTGCTTAGGTTGATCTTTGCCAAACGGCTTTCATAATATATCTTGACTGTTGCTCCATCTTCTACGGCTTGAGCTATGTCGTAAATGTCCACATAATCCCCAAATACCGCCGGGGTATTGACATCCGTACTCTCTATTGGCGTACCCGTAAAGCCTAGATATGTCGCATTCGGGAGAGCATCTCGCAGATACTTGGCAAATCCATATTTGATCTCACCTGTATCTTTATCAACCTTTGGTTTGAAACCGTACTGTGTACGGTGTGCTTCATCGGCAATGACGACGATATTTCTCCTAGTTGAAAGCTCATCATATACATTGCCGTCAATTGGCGCAAACTTTTGAATAGTAGTAAATACTACACCGCCGCTTGCAACTTTTAGTAAAGTTTTTAGATGTTCTCTATCCACGGCTTGTATAGGCTCTTGTCTAAGCAAACTTTTTGAAGCAGCAAAGGTATCAAAAAGTTGATCGTCAAGGTCATTTCTATCTGTTATCACAAGTATTGTGGGATTATCAAGCGCTAAGACTATCTTGCCTGTATAAAATACCATAGAAAGCGATTTTCCGCTCCCTTGCGTATGCCATACTACACCGCCTTTTTTATCTCCGTCTTCACCGCTAGCCTTGATGGTTCTTTGTACTGCTTTATTTACTGCGTAGTATTGATGATAGGCGGCAAGTTTTTTGACGCTCTCTATCGTTACTATACCGTTGCTATCCTCGCGCTTTGACTTTTCATAAACGACAAAACTGCGCACCAGATCAAGCAGTGTAAATTTATTTAACATCCCGTTTATCATCACTTCAAGCTCCGGGACGAGCTTGGATGCTTCACTTTCTCCATCACTGCTTTTCCACGACATAAAACGACTTCGCCCAGCACTTATGGTTCCTGCTTTTGCTTCCATGCCATCACTGATAACACAAAAGGCGTTATAAGTAAACAGAGTTGGTATAAGTGCTTTATATGTGCCTATCTGATTATATGCTGAGCTGATAGTAGCATTCTCATCTACTGCATTTTTAAGCTCCATCACTACAAGTGGCAGACCATTTACAAAAAGGATGATGTCAGGTCGTTTCTGATGCCCATTTTCTATGATAGTAAATTGATTTGCCGCTACGAAATCGTTATTACTTACATCATCAAAATCTATGAGTTTTACTATCTCCCCACGAGTAATACCATCTTTTTGGATATCTGCCTTTACGCCTTCGGTAAGCAGCCTGTGAAATATTTCATTGTCACTAAGCATCTCTGATGACTTTATGCGATCTATTTTCTTTATAGCGTCATCTATGCTTTGATGTGATAGTCTGGGATTTATACGCACCAAAGAGTCCAAGAGCCTATCTTTTAGCAGCACTTCATCGAAGTTTCTCTCCATCTCAGGAGCATAGACATATGAGTATCCAAGCTTTTCAAAAAGCTCTATCGCAAAAAGTTCTATGTGATTTTCGGTAATCTTATCCATGCTTTATTCCCCTAAAATATTTACTATAAGATTTATCACTGTATCTTTTTGTTTCTCTATTACCTTCAATTTGACCTGTCCGGAAATCCAGGACAACTATTTTTGATGTTGTTAAATCTTTGGTCATTTGAGATTTCCAATCTTTTTTACATCTTCACTACTTAAAATCCTCATGTGCTCTATTGCTATTTTATTAAGCTTTTGAAGTCTCTCTTTTTGGGATACACCCTCATTTATAAAATGTGCATTGAGTGATTCCATATTTGCCAAACATACAAGCTGATTGACATTGGCTTCATCTCTGATATTGCCTTTTTTATCGCTATTTTTATCTCGCCACTCTTTGGCTGTCATGCCAAAAAGCGCCACATTTAAAATGTCTGCTTCATTTGCATAGATAAAATTGATTTGAGCAGGGCTAAGCTCTTGTGGGATGAGATTTTCTTTGATAGCATCTGTATGGATTTTATAATTCAATTTTGTAAGATTTCGTCTTATATCCCAGCCGAGTTGTTTGAACTCTTCTTCTTTGAGCCTTTGAAATTCTTTTATGAGATAAAGTTTAAACTCAACAGATACCCAAGAAGCAAACTCAAAAGCTATATCTTTATGAGCATAAGTCCCACCATATCGTCCAGACTTTGCCGCAATACCTATGGCATTTGTTCCATTTATCCACTTAGTAGGACTCATCGTAAAGCTATTAAGCCCCGCTTCTTTTTTAAACCCGTCGAATTCGACGGGTTTAAAATCTGGATTGTTCAGTTGCTCCCAAATACCCAAAAACTCTATGGTATTACGATTGCGGAGCCAGTTTTTGATAATGTCGTTTGCCAATACATCATCTTTGTATTTGGCTATATCTGTTATGCAAATATAATCTTCTTCTTGAATCTTTAATGTTGCAATTTCACTATTTAGTACCGTTATTTTTGCCATTTTATCTTCCTTGTTTTAAAGAAACTGCTTTGCTGTTGGTTGATTTGGGTTTTGGTCATATCTCCACCCTCACTCCTCCACTCAAAAGCTTTGGCAAGAGTGTATCTCTCAAGTTTTCAAGTGTTTGGATTTGTAGCCTATCGTTTTCAATTTTAGAATAAAAGTCTTCTATATTATCATTAAATAGTTGCATAGTTTCATTATCAGGAACAGTAATCATAAATTGATAGAATTGTCCTTTTTGAAAAAATTCTCTTGCACTTCCTGATGCACTACTAATATTTTCTTCTACAATTTGTCTCATAGCAAAATTTAAATAGTGTTGTGAAACATTTCCTAAAGTTCTAAAATTCCACATATTTTGATTTTGTAAAGCTGGCAATATATCATTTGTTACTATCGCAAAGTTTCCTAAACTAGCACCAACCATTACAAGTAAAAAGTCATTTTTTTGTAGTTGGTATTTTGTATATTTAATCTCTTCTTGAATATCAATATAAACGACATCACTATTATTAATAAATCCATTTTTGAAATTCATTGTTCTAATAATTGTTCTTCCATTTTCTCGATAATCACCACTTTTAAATGCAAACCCATTTATTATTTCGCAAATATCTTTTAGCGGTTTTTCCTCCCATTCCTCTTTTGCTTCTTCGATAAACCATTGTTTAAAAAGCGTCCCAGCGAGGGATTCTAGAGTGTGGTTTTGGCGGTGGAGAAGGTCTATCTTATCATCAAGGCTACAGAGCACCTCCGCGATCGCTTTTTGTTCTTCAAGGGGTGGAAGTTCAAATGAATAATTGAAAACATCGTTTAAAGTGATACTTGCTTGATTCGCACTTCCTTGTGCTCCAGAAATAAGATAATCTGCAAACTCAGTGGTTTTCAATTTGTAGTACAAATAAACTTGATTAATTAAATCTGAACCTCTAAGGCGTACAGCATTTTGATTTAATAAACTGTTCTCAGCCATTTTTGGAACTTTTACAACTTTTCCTACAATTGAAGCTGGATTTGATGGCCAAGAACCAACCGTGGCTATAATTATGTCGTTTTCTTTGAGTCGGTAGTCATAAAACTGATTCGATATAGATTCATCCAAAAATTCACACTTAGAAATGTCAATAGAGTTACTTGTAAAATCTTTTACTTTAACAACTCGATGCCCTTCGGGTTTAAAATCATTCGATTTGAAGGCAAAGCCTTTTTTATGAGTAATCAAATCCCCCAACTTACACTCTCTCCAACTAATCATCACTCGCCGCCAAGTTTACCTTCGCTAAATTTGCCATAATCCTATCATTGAGTGCTTTTTCCTCATTCATCTGCTCTTTTAGTTCTTGTTGTAGGCTCGCAAATCTCTCTTTGAAGTCAAACTCATCATCCACTTCTTCCAAGCCCACATATCGCCCAGGGGTAAGTACATAGTTTAGTTCTCTTACTTCTTCAAGCGTTGCAGACTTGCAAAATCCTTTTGTATCCGCATACTCACCATTGCCTGATTTCCAGTCATGATAGACTTTGGCGATAGCATCGGTATCTTCATGGCTTAGCTCTTTAGTACGACGATTGATAAGTCGTCCTTTATTTCTAGCATCTATAAAAAGTATCTCGTTTGATTTTTTTCCTCGTTTCATAAACCAAAGACTAGCAGGAATCTGTGTATTGAGAAACAGTTTTGCAGGTAGGTTTACGATACAATCGATGAGATTTGCCTCAATGAGCGCTTTTCGGATCTCTCCCTCACCGCTTGTGTTTGATGTAAGGCTTCCTTTTGCTAGAACAAATCCTGCTCGCCCTGTAGGCGCTAGATGGTACATGAAGTGCTGTATCCAAGCATAGTTCGCATTTCCGACAGGCGGTACGCCGTACTTCCATCTACCGTCATTTCTTAGTATTTCTCCACTCCAATCTGATATATTGAATGGCGGATTAGCTATGACGAGGTCTGCTTTGAGGTCTTTGTGTGCATCGTTTAGAAATGAGCCTTCGCTGTTCCACTTCACTTGGCTAGAATCAATACCACGAATCGCTAAGTTCATTTTACATAGCCGCCATGTGGTTTGGTTAGATTCTTGTCCGTATATAGAGATATCATCAACTCTTCCTTGATGCTCGGCTACAAACTTTTCAGATTGTACGAACATACCGCCGCTTCCGCAGCACGGATTAAATACTCTTCCGTTGTAGGGCGCAAGCATACTCACAAGCAGCTCAACTACACTTCTTGGCGTATAGAACTGTCCTCCCTGTTTTCCTTCGGCTAACGCAAATTCACCCAAGAAGTATTCAAATGTAGCCCCTAGCACATCAGCGCTTCTGGATTTGGCATCGCCTAGTGCGATATTACTCATAAGGTCTATGAGTTCGCCTAACGATTTGCTGTCCAAATTATCTCTGGCATATACTTTTGGAAGCACGCCTTTTAGAGATGGATTTTCCCTCTCTATAGTATCCATGGCATCATCAACTATTTTGCCGATAGTCGGCTGTTTGGCATTTGCGCTTAGATATCTCCATCTTGCGCTTTGAGGCACGAAGAAGATATTTTCAGCCTTGTATTCATCTTTGTCTTCCGGATCAGCTTCAGCATACTCGCCCTCGCCAGCCTTTAGCTTTGTGTGCATCTCTTCGAAACTATCGGATATGTACTTAAGAAATACAAGGCCAAGCACAACATGCTTATACTCTGCGGCATCGATGTTTTTGCGTAGTTTGTCTGCGCTTTTCCAGAGCGTTATTTCTATAGACTCTTCTTGTTTGACTTTTGCCACCACTGCTTCCCTGATAATAATTTGAAATATTATATCTTATTTTCATTATTTATATTTGAGCTTTATGGATTGCCGCACTTCGTTCGCAATGACAGCTTACCCAATTGCTTTTTTCACTCTCCCCATCAGCCCAAAGCTCTCCACTTCAAGTAGTGAAAATGCAAACCATTTTTTGCCCAAATCTTTTAGACTTGCTCCGATGTGATATATCTCCATTTCATCTATTATCAAAAACCTATCGTGTGAACTCGTAAACTCTTTGGCTCTCATATTGGGGTATTGGGCATTGTGCTTTTGCAAATCCACCATTAACTCTTTTGTGATACTTTTAGTAAGTATCGTTACTTTTACTTTTCTAGCACATTTGCCGAGGATTAACAAGGTTGTCTCATCGCAATAGTTATCTATCAAGATTATGGAGCTTTTGGCTTTTTTAACAAGCCCACTTACGAACAGATATGCATCAAATATCTGTCCATCAAAAAATATCCCTTGTTTTGGCTGGATGGTTTTATCTTCTAGCTTATTTGAAATATTTTCTACTTTTGACTTGAGAGCGATTACATCATTTTCAAGCTCTTTAAATCTTTGGTTTGTAAGTTTTTCTCCATTTATCACATAACCATCTAGCATATAACTTTTAAGTACGGATGTCGCCCATTGCCTAAATCTAGTTGCCCTTAGAGAGTTTACTCTATAACCTACAGAAATAATAACATCAAGATTGTAATGCTCAACCTCTCTTTTTACCTCTCTTTTCCCCTCTTGTTGAACTGTCAAGAAAAACTTGACAGTTGTATTGTTTTCTAACTCTTTTTCTTTAAAGATATTAATAATATGCAAACTTATATTTTGTTTTGTAACTTCAAATAAGTCTGCTATCTGCTTTTGGCTTAGCCAAAGCGTATCTGCTTCTATTGAAACGTCCAATTCCAATTCACCATCATTATATATAACCAAATCTGCCATTTTTTGCCTCCGATTTTCAAATCTTAACTCAAAAAATAGAGTGTGTCTAAAAATATGACAAAATGACATGAAAAAAGTGAGCAGTGAGCAGAGAGTAATGAGCAATTGAGTTGCTTTTCCGTCATCCTCGTGCTTGACACGTGGATCCATTCTTTTAAATGGCATAGTAATAACTAGATTGCCGCACTTCGTTCGCAATGACGCTAGGCTTTATTTTTCAAACCTGCTTTTATAGCTGCATCTTTGGCAAAGCTCTTCGACCGCTTCACCACAAGTAAATCCATCTCTTATATCTTTAACTCTTTTTTGTTCTAATATCTCATCAAGGCTTCGATTATGAAGATTGCCCAATTCTATAATAGCTTCATAATCAAGACAACACGGCACTACTCTGCCGTCACAAAGCACAGCGATATGAGAGTCAAGTCCGCTTGTAGTTATCATTGCCTTCATATTGTTATATTTTATAATATCAAGATAGCTTTGAAGATTTGATAATGTTAACGGATCGCCCATTGCATGGCATACTATATCATTTGTATATTTAGATATTTGCTACGCTATATTTTCAAAAAAGATAGATCCATAATTTTTGAAGTATTATTTTTTTCCGGACAAAATGTACAATTTAGCCCACAAATATTGGTCAGCTCTATATAAACTCTGCCAAACCTCATAAAACTATTTTTTAGAGAGTTCTTCTACGCTATGTTCTAACCCTGCTATAAAATGCTCTATCTTTTTGCCTATCTCTTCTATAAAATGCTTGGTTCTGTGCAGATCAAGCTCGATATGCTCATCTTCTATTTTTACCCCAGCATTTTGTGGGAAATCAATGCTATCATCTTTTGTACTTTCTTCGATATTTTTAGCTGCATTTTTTATACTTTCTTGAATATTCCCAAAAAATTCTTTTGTTTTTGTAGTATCAATCGAGATTTTATCGCTTGACATATTGATACCTATTTTAGATAGGAGATTTTCTTTTTGATCGTCATTTTGCTGATCCATCGCAGACTCCTTTTGTATATTTGTTATTTTGGCTGATTATACCATACCTTGAGTGAACTTTTGATACAATACAAAAATTTAAAAATGAGTTTAAGGATACATATGGGACTAGGTATCGGTTTGGTAGGATTGCCAAATGTAGGAAAATCAACAACTTTTAATGCTCTTACAAAAGCGCAAAATGCACAAAGCGCAAATTATCCATTTTGTACTATTGAGCCAAACAAAGCTGTTGTGCCTGTTCCTGATGAAAGACTTGAAGAGTTAGCCAAAATAGTAAATCCTGAGCGTATTCAGTACTCTACTTTGGATTTCGTTGACATTGCCGGACTTGTTAAGGGAGCCAGCAGAGGAGAAGGACTTGGCAATAAATTCCTGTCAAACATCAGAGAAACAGAGGTGATACTACACATAGTAAGATGTTTTGAGGATAGCAATATAGTTCATGTTGAGGGCTCCATAGATCCACTTCGCGATGTAGAGATCATAGAAGAAGAGCTGCTCTTGGCAGATATTGAGAGTTTGCAAAAAAGAATTGATGCTCTGCAAAAAAAGATCAAAGGCAACGATAGAGAAGCAAAAGCTCAACTAGAGATAGCAGAGGAACTTATGGCATATGTCAATGAAGGAAATCCTGTTGCCTCGTTTGACAAAAAAGATGATGAATCGTTTTTGTCATTAAACCGTGAACTTAGATTTTTAACAGGTAAAGAGATCATATACGGCGCAAATGTAGATGAAGATGGGCTATTAGAAGACAGTGAATTTGTAAAAAAACTAAAAGGTTATGCAGACAAATATGGCAGAGAAGTTATAAAGCTGTGCTCCAAAATAGAAGAAGATATGGTTGATTTTGATGAAGCAGAAAAAGCCGAAATGCTCTCATCTTTGGGGATTGAGGCATCTGGGCTAGATCAAATCATCAAAAAAGGATTTGCAAAACTAGGTCTTATGAGCTATTTCACGGCTGGCGTAAAAGAAGTTCGCGCTTGGACCATCAGACAAAATACAACAGCGCCAAAAGCAGCGGCTGTCATTCACAATGACTTTGAAAAAGGTTTTATTCGCGCCGAAGTTATCGCATATGAAGATTTCATTGCCAACAAAGGCGAAGCAGGAGCAAAAGAAGCCGGTAAAATGAGGCTTGAAGGCAAAGAGTATATAGTGCAAGACGGTGATATAATGCACTTTAGATTTAATGTATAAATAAACGAAGGGGAAATGATGAAAGGTTTTATATTTGCAATATTGGCAATTTTTTTACTAAATGGATGTGGAGATGATAAGGGCAAATTTATCATACAAAATAAATCTCAAAAAGGCTTTGAAGAAACGGCATTGGAGTTACGCAAGGCTCTGGAAGCTCAAAACTTTACTGTACTTGATACGATCGAGCATAAAAAAACAGCTGATGAAAATAAAATATCCATACAGCCTCAAAAGATCATAACTTTCACTGAGCCAAAAGTTGCTTCAACTCTAATTGCCTGCAATCCGACAATGGGCATAGAGGTACCCTTTAAAATCATAGTATGGCAAGAGTACGCAGGTCAGATAAGTGTAGAGTATATAAATCCCGAGTACTGGTCGCTAACTCACAACATAAAAGATAAAAAGTGTCTAAATATTTTAGTTCAAACAACTGTGGCTATCAAAAAAGCCGTTGATAATTCTTTGAAAAAATAATAACTAACACTTTAACAATAAATCTTTTAAATTCTCAACACTGCTAACAGCACTCTTGTGAGTGCTAAAACCCCAGTTAACCATGATAAAATCCATATTTGCATTTTGCGCTGCCATCATATCTCTCTCACCGTCTCCGACAAATACACTCTCTTCTTTTTGCAGTCCAAAATCATCTAATACTTTAAACAGCATATCGGGCGCCGGCTTGCCAAGACCAACATCATCAAAACATACAACGCTGTCAAAATGCTGGGCAATACCTAAATGCGTTAACGATTCTAATGCCGATTTTCTATAAGCATTTGTCGCAACAGCGATCTTAAAATCCCTTTGTTTAAGCTCATGTATCATATCCGTTATGCCTTCATAAAGCTCAAGCTCTTTACCGTAATGCGCGCTATAATACTCTGAAAACCATTTTTCGTGTATAGGTAAAAAATTCTTTGCCTTATAGAAATACTCGGCAGGATTAATACTGTGATCATTAACCCTGACTAATATCTCTTCACTTTTTAATCTTGGCAGATACAGCTGCTCTCTAACATAATTTATAGCATTAGAAAGTGTGATAGAACTGTTTACTAATGTTCCGTCCATATCAAATATGACACTTTTTTTTAGCATACAACCTTGCCTATAGTGTCTCCGAAAGTCACTTGCTGACCTGCTTGCAAATCATCAAAAGCTGCTAAACCGGTCTCGGTAAACATAACGATAGTTGAGCCCATCTCAAACCAGCCAAACAGATCACCTTTGGCAAAATGCAAATCATCATACTTGTAACTTGTTATCTCTTTTGCCGAAGCATTTGTTTGGATTCTATCATCAAAGGTCAGTTTCATTTTACCGACATTTAAAGCACCCACTAAAACCATAAAAAGTTTTTTACCATCTTTAAGAACACATTCAAGCACTACTCTTTCGTTTTCTATAAAAAGATTTAGCTTATTTTTTAAAAGCGGCATATTAACGGGATAGAGTTTGCCTGGAATATGCGTAGCGCTTAAAATCTGCAAAGAAAGCGGCATGTGGTATCTATGATAATCTTTTGGCGATAGATAAAAGTTTACATAATTTCCGCCATCAAAAAGTTTAACATCCCCAGCGTAGTTACTTCCGAGCAAACCTTCTATATCATAACTCATCCCTTTTATCTGATAGGCTTTTCCTTCTGTTATTTGACCGCAATCAGTTATCAGAGCGTCAACGGGAGATATGATAGCATCATCATTTTTATCAATTTCAGGCATCACTTTCAAAGCTCTTGTAAAAAGTTTATTGAGGCTTTTGTAGCTCTGTGGCGCATCAAACCTGCTCATATCAAGCCCCATAGATCTTACATATGATTTATTTATCATATTTTGCAAAGATGACGGATATTCTCTGCATGCAAACTTGCCAAATAGAGATGATGCTAAAGATGTATAATGTTTCTTACTCATTTATTTCCTTTGTGTACTCCGCAAGAGCTTCCTTCATAAGTTCTATGTGATAATTTTCTTGATTATTTATAAGGTCAAAAAATTTAGCTAAAGGTGCGTTTTCATTTGCAACCGCAAGAGAAAGTTTTCTACATTCCTCTCTAGCATTTAGCTCTTCATTGATCCCATTTTCCAAAAATTCAACCACACTTTCTACTTGATAGAGCTCTTTTGGAATGATTCTAGGCACTCCAAGTATTCCCATGTCGCTCATCATCTGGCCAAACTGCTTTAGATGATAAAGACTTTCATCTATCAAGATTTGAAAAATTCTAATAAGATTTTGCTCCTTGCTATGCGCTTTAAGATAATTGTATATCATGATAAGCTCATACTCTTTATAACTTTCTTCAAACAAGAACATAGTTAAAGCGTCAGTTGCTTCATCACTTAGCTCAACGCCGTCAAGAACTCTATTTATATTAAAAGCATAGACCGTTTCGTCTTGCATACTTGAAAGGGCAAATATTATATATTTTATATCGCTTCCTATCCTGCTTGCAAGCGCATTGTCTTCACAATTAACCAAACTAAGTTCAAGAGCATTTAGCCTTCTGATAATATCGCCTATTATCACTTTTAAACTCTCTACCTTGATCGGTATCGTGTTTCTATTGTAATCATACTCACAATTTGCCTTTATAAGAGCATTTTCAACCCAGCTAAAATGTCTGAAAAATATATCTGAAAAATCAAATAATTTTTGTTTGCTAGACTGCTCATTGCTCATAAATGCCGCCATCAATGTTTCAAGCCAAATCTCATGGATCATTACCGATATATTATTCATTTATTGTCTCCTCGCTTTGCGGTGTGCAGGTTTGCGTTATTTTGTATGTTATCATAGGAAAATCTTTATCTTTTTGTCTTTCTTTGTATGTATCAATAGATGCTTGAAGCGCAAGAGCGACCATTTCAGAGCAAGCTGCTTCTTCCGGCGGGATGCGATCTAGCATACCAAGCGCTGCACTCACAAGCTCCTCGGCTCTATCCAAACTTGAACCTTTTGCTTCGCTCGTAATGAGCGATCCTGCCAAAACTGTGGTCATACATCCGATTGCCTGAAAACTAATATCTTCGATAGTGTCATCTTTGATTTTTAAAAATATTATTACCTTTTCGCCGTTATGTGGATTTTTACCTATCCCCTCACTGTTGCCGTCTTCCAAAACCCCGTAATTGCGCGGATTCATCATGTGCTCTATTAACATACTATCCATATATTACCCCACTATTTATTATATATGATTATATCGATTTAGACTAAATTTTATGACTAAAAATTGTGATATAATTTTTGCCAAGGATGATAAATGGCAAAATATATACTTTTCGATACAGAAACAACAGGAAATGGGGAGCATGATAGAATTATCCAAATCGGCGGTCTTATTATTCATGATAAAAACAATATAGAAGTTTTTGACGAACTCTGCAGCTGCGAAGTGCCTATAAGCGTAGATGCTATGGCTGTTCATCACATTACGCCCGAACTCATAGAGAACAAACCAAAATTTATAGAGAGTAATTTTTACAAGGAACTTCAAAAATACAATTCAAATGAAAATTTTTTGATTGCCCACAATATATCTTTTGACCTTGAAATGGTAAAAAAAGAAGGCTTTGAAAACAGCTACACCATCATTGACACTCTAAGATGCGCCAAGCACCTTTTAGCAGATGAAAAATCTCATGCCCTGCAATACCTTAGATACTCTCTAAAACTCTACAAAACGGAGACAAAAGAAGCAAATAAGCTTGGCGTTTCCATAAAAGCGCATGATGCCATAGGCGATGTGCTTGTGATGAAATTATTATTGTCAAAACTTGTTGAAACTGCCGGAAATATTCATGGCAAAAAAGAGATAATGGAAATTTTAGCCCGTCTCACGACTGAGCCTGTACTTTTAAAAATATTCAAATTTGGAAAATACAAAGATAGAGCCGTAGCGGATATAGCCAAAGAAGATTTTGGTTATCTTGAATGGATGAGAAAAAATCTTGAGCTTGATGAAGATTTACGATACACGCTTGATTATTATATAAATTAGGCGTAATTTATCGGATCTTTAACCCCTGCTCTCTCAAATCCTCTAAGTCTAAGCCTGCAGCTATCGCATACGCCGCACGCTTTATCCTCGCTCTTATAGCAGCTCCATGTAAATTCAAGAGGCACTTTAAGCTCCAAAGCTTTCAAAACTATATCTTTTTTTGATAAATGCACTAGCGGTGTGCGTATCTCGATTTTTGTTTCATCTTTTGTGCCGAGATTAATTGTACGCTGCATCTGTTTTATATATTCATCTCTGCAGTCAGGATACCCACTGCTGTCTTCCTCAACTACACCTATGTAGATAGCCTCAGCGCTCTCCTTTTCTGCTATAGAGGCTGCAATGGATAGAAATATACCATTTCTAAATGGTACATAAGTCACCGGTACGCCCTCGCCTAGCCCTGATACAGGCACATCTATACTAGTATCGGTCAAAGCCGAGGCACCTATATCGGCAAAAAATGGCAAGTCTATCTCATATTTTGTTCTTATGTCTAGCGCATCAATGACATTTCTAAATGCTTCAAGCTCTTTTTTTTCTGTTCTTTGCAGATAGTTATAATGAACCCCTATGACTTCAAAACCGTCATTTTGGGCTATTTTAGCGCAAAGCGTACTATCCATACCGCCTGAAATTACACAAACTGCTTTTTTAGCCAAAGAAATCCCTTTATAATATTTGCTCTTTAAATTTTTTAATTATTAGATATTTATATGTAATTCTACCAATATTTTAGATAAAATCCCAATATGATAGATATAGAAAATGAAACAAATACACAAATAAACACGGAACTTCTGACCAAAATAGCAGATGCCATCACCAAAAGAGATGTTGAGCTTATACTTACGGATAATACTACTATACAAAATTACAACAGAGAGTATAGACACCTGGATAAGCCGACCGATGTTTTAAGCTTTCCAATCGAAAATATTTCAGGACATGAGCCTGTAGGAATCATCGTAATATCAGTTGAATACGCAAATAATGCGGCAAAAGAGCTGGGTCATACGCTTGATGAAGAAGCTGCTCTTTTACTTATACACGGTCTTCTGCATTTGCTTGGATACGACCATGAGGCAGACAATGGGGAAATGAGAGACAAGGAAGAGTTCTGGATAAAAGAATTTGAACTGCCTAAAAGCCTAATTGTTAGATCAGAGGACTAATCAGCCATACCTTGGTTTGCTATCGGTTGTGCGGATGCCGGCATAGTTGTATTTATTTCAGCGCTCGCCATCTTCTGTTTTGCTATACCTTTAAAGTATCCATTTCTATGCAGCCATCTGTATATTTCAGCAGCAATTGGACCAGCTGCCGTTCCGCCATGCCCTCCATGCTCAACTAAAACCGTAACTATATATTCCGGTTTTTCAAAAGGGGCATAAGTCGTTATCCACGCGTGCGACCTATGATAATATTCCATCTGTTCTTCTCGCATTCGCGCTTTTTCACCTTTTGGAATCCCAGTAACTTGCGATGTTCCTGTTTTGCCTGCAACATGGATAGGCACGCTTCTGCCGAAAGATCCTACGGCCGTACCGCCTGGAGTATTACAAACATCAAACATTCCGAGTCTGATTTGAGCTAAATATTTTTGATTTAAATGAACAAATTGCAGATTTGGCTTTTGTTTTATATTCCCTATTTTGCCCACAAACATAGGTTTCGGCAAATACGAAGTAGCAATTGCCGCCGTGTATCTAGCTAGTTGCAACGGAGTTACCAGCATATACCCCTGTCCTATCGAAGTATTAACAGTATCTCCGGGATACCACATCTCATCGAATCTTTTTCTTTTCCACGCGCTGTCGGGTATCAAACCTTCCAACTCCCCATGCATATCAACGCCTGTAGGAGAATTGAATCCTAATTTTTTTAATTTTGGCGCAAATCTATCAATCCCTGTGGCCAAGCTTTTTTTATAAAAATATACATCCACGCTCTCTTTTATGGCTTTTCTAAGATTAACTATTCCATGGCCGTTCTTTGCCCAGTCCCTAAATACCTGACCGCTTCTGCCAACCTTGATAGCGCCTGGACAAGACTCTAGCTTATCGAGCGTTCCTGGATTTGCCTCTCCAATGGCAAGAGCCATACCCATTTTGATAGTTGATCCTGGAGGGTAAACGCCGCCCAAAAATTTATTTGTAAATGGATGATCAAAGTTATTTTGCAGTCTATTCCAATCTTCTTTGCTTATTCCACCTACAAATAAATTTGGATTATAGCTAGGCGTGCTCACAGCCGCTATTATCTCACCTGTAGGGCGCATAACTATTGCAGCCCCCGCTTGAGCGCCAAACTTATCATATATCATTCTTTGCAGCTCTGCATCAAGATTTAATGTCAGATTTCTATTTTCTTTTGGAGATACTTTTCTGATAATATTGACTTCTTCGTTAGTGGCCGTTACTTTGCTTACTATTGCTCCAGGTTCTCCTTGGAGAAATTTATTGTAGTATTTTTCTATACCGCCCTTTCCTACCTTGCCTATAATCTTTACAACTTCATCTTTTTTATTTTCTTTATTGTTTGATTTGCCTATATATCCTATGACATGTGATCCGTACTGCCCATAAGGATAGATTCTTTTTGTTTCAACTTCAATATTGATAAGTTCATTTAAACTTAATCTTGGATATAGATTTAGCATCTTTTCAAACGGTATAAATTCAACAACCATTATATGCTTATGGTTATATGATGAATTTTCTTTGCCGTAAACTTTTTCTATTCTTGTAGCATTGATATCAGGCAGATTTGTCTTAAGGTCTTTTAAAATATTTTTAAACTCTTTGCTTTCAACATCCAGTTTCGGAGCAATGGATATAGCAAACCCGACCTCATTTATCGCAAGAAGCCTTCCCTTGTTATCAAATATTTCACCGCGTGCAGGCTTAATATAGTAAGATTTTTCTGCATTCGATTTTGCAAGCTCTTCATAGTATATGTTTGATTTTATGCTGAGATAGTACAGCCTCACAAACATAATTATCCAGATCACAAAAAACAAGAAAAGTGTAATTTTAAATCTATTAAGTTTTGCAAACATTAGAGCATAGCTGCCAAAAAGATATCGATAAACAGATTAAATACAAAAAGCCAATCAAAACTTATTGCATGATTTGTTGTAGAAAATGCTATATCGTCTATAAATACTACCATGAAATATATAAAATAGATCGAAATAACGCTTGTTGCCGCTATGCACTGCTCGCATGTCGTCCACAATCTAAGTCTCTTGTAAACAAGTACATAAGATATCAATACTGCAATAATAGTATTGAAAATGGGCATTGAAAAATTTATCTCCAAAGAGAGTAGATATATAGCGCATATAATCATCACGGGGATATTCTGCTTTTTAATAGCCAGCACCAGCAGATATGAGCATAAACCAAAAAATATAGGAAAAAAGTTATAAATAGAAACAAATACGGGATAGACAAAAGCCAATAGACCGAGCGCAACTAACCCAGCCGGTCCTAAATTATTTGATTTTCTTCTACTTGCGCTTGATATCATTTTTATTCTTTCATGGAGTAGACCAAAGCAACTTCGTTACAAACCGGAAAGTGGATGCACTTGATGCAATCAGCCCATATCTTATGATCAGGAATTGACTCTTTGCTAATCTCTTTAAAACCCAATTTTATAAAAAAATCGGGCACATATGTAAGGGATAGTATCTCTTCTTCTATGCCAAGCTCTCTGGCTTCATCTATAGCAAATCTAACCATACCTGCGCCTATATCATTTCCTCTATAATCTTTATGAACTATCAAACTTCTTATCTCTGCAAGTTTTTTTGAGTGGATATGCAAAGCGGTGTATCCTACCAGCTTTCCGTCGTCTTTTGCAAGAACATAAGATCTGATGTTGTTCGCGATCTCATCTTCGCTTCTAGGCAAAATAACGCCTTTTTTGACTTCATCTTCCACAAGTATTTGCATATCTGCAATATCGCTGATCTTTGCTTTAAAAAGCTTTATCATTCCCCAGCTCCAAAAACGGTAGAAAGTATCTCTTTATGCACAGGATCAATGGTATAATTTTTTTGATTGGTAAATGTGATGGCATCGGGAAATTCTCTTTTTAATGCCGCGCGCTCTTTTTGATTCAATTTATCTATCTTTGTAAACACGGTCAATATTTTTTGATCAGGTCTGACTATTTTTTTTAAATTGTCCGAAACATCTTCGTCTATCGCCTCATGTGGATGTCTAGCATCTCTTAAATGAACAAAAAGCCTTATAGATACTCTGTTTTTTATGAATTCAAGCAAATTATACTGCCAAGCCTCTTTTAGTGTTTTGGAAACTTTCGCATAACCAAAACCTGGCAAGTCAACGAGTCTTATAGGGTATTCTTGATTTTCATCTTTGTAAACAACATCAAAAAAGTTAATAAGCTGCGTTTTGCCCGGAGTAGATGAGCTTTTTGCTAGATTTTTTCTATTTGTCAGCGTATTTATAGTTGAACTTTTTCCGACATTTGAACGCCCCATAAAGACAACTTCGCTTCTATCTTCAGGCAAACTGTCTTTTACGCCTTGCGCCGACTTTATAAACTCTGCTTTACAAACTACGGGAAAACTCATTTGATTTGCCTATTTTTTATTTAATTCAAATATGAATTTTACAGGTTTTTTATTTTGACTTCTCACGCTTGCAAAACCTGTCTTCATATTTACATCTATCGTATCGCCGCTCAAAAATCTTTTATTTTTTAAATCGTTCACTTCGGCATTGCCTTGCATAACGTATATTGATTCTTTTACGAGATGTTTAAAACTATTTGCTTTACCTTTATAGTGTCCGTTTTTATCTTTCATCTCAAAACTTGCATTACCGATAGCTTCATACTGCTTTGTCTGATTTGCATCATCAAAATATACGGTTGCCTTGTTTGCTTTCATCCAATTGTATGGATCTTGCCAAATATTTACATTGCCGACAAAATTAACCTGCTTGCTGCCGCTATTTGCCTCAACAAAATTTGCAGTGACTTCTATCTTTTGAGAAAACATAAAAGATGTAAAAATAAAAATAAAAAAAATTATCCGCATCAAATCAACCATAAATGAATTTCATTATTATATCACATCAATCTTCTAAAAGAGACCCGATCATTATTTGTTCTGAGTATACAGCGTTGCGTGTATATTGCTTGATGTGGCGGTTTGTTTTCTTGTGTCATAGTTCAAATTGGTTCCGCTCATAAGATTTTCATTTAATGAGGCATTATATTTATCCTTGGATATTATTTTGCCGCGCTTTGTATCATAGAGCGCCTCTTGTGTATTAAATGTAAAACCGTTTTTTTGCTTTATCTTTACATTCCCGGTTAGAACTATTTCGTCTTTGTTATATATGGCTCTATCGGCCAATACTTTTGTATCTTCTATCTTGTCAAAACTGATATTATGCATGGTTAAAACGCCATTTGTCTGATCGCCGTTTTTGACATTTGCAAAACTAACCAAACCGTTTGTATCAACTTCTGTAAAAACAGTATTTTTAAAACTAAGCTCTTTTTTGATCCCGAAATCTTGGATGCTGTTCTCAAATCTCAAACTAAATGACACCAAAAGAGTAGTAATGATAGAAAAAAAGAGAATCCATTCGATTTTTATTGCCATAGTTTTAAAAACTGCTCCTCAACATTGTCTTTTTTGATAATATATTCTATCATCTCTCTAACGGCTCCGTGTCCGCCTTTGGCATTTAGAACTACATCTACTTTTTGCTGAATATGGTAGCAAGCGTCATTCGGAGCAAATGTCAGCCCTGATACGGCAAACATACTAAGATCATTGAGATCATCCCCTATGGTTGCAACCTGTTCTTTTGCCAAAGATAGATCATCCATCAGTTTCAATAAAATTTCATTTTTATTTTTGATGCCTTCAAAAAAATACTTGATCTTCAATTCCCCTGCTCTTCTGGCAATAACGGCAGATCTTCTACCTGTAATTATAGCGACATCTTTGCCCATATTTACCCATCCGTCAATACCCAGTCCGTCCTTGACATTAAAAGACTTGATGTCATCTCCGCTTGAACTATATGTTATCGTCCCATCGGTCAATGTACCGTCAACATCAAGAACTATCAGCTCTATACTCATAGTACGCCTTTTGTGCTTGGAATTCCCGCATTTTTATTTTCCATAAGAGCTCTTCTTAGAGCAACCGCCAAAGCTTTAAATGCTGCTTCGATGATATGATGCTTGTTTGTGCCTCTATTGTAAACAAGATGCAGTGTGATAGGAAAATTCATAGCAAAGGCTCTAAAAAACTCTTCAACAAGCTCTACATCAAAATTTCCCACTTTGCCGCCTACAGGAAGATCAAAAACCAAAAATCCGCGATTGGATATATCTATATCACAGCTCACGCTTGCTTCGTCCATAACAACGGTTGCATTGCCGTATCTCTCTATATTTTTTACGGGATAAACAGCTTTATGAAGCGCTTTAGCAAGCACTATGGCAACATCTTCAACCGTATGATGATCATCTATATGAGTGTCGCCAATACATCTAATCTCAAGGTTTATATTTGCGTGTCTCCCAAGGGCATCAAGCATATGATCCAAAAACCCGACTCCTGTTGATATCTTTATCTCACCCTTGCCGTAAAGCTCAAGTTTTACTTCTATATCAGTCTCTTTAGTTTTTCTATTTTCTTCGTAGATCACTTTTTCTCCTTATCCTCTGATTATGATCGCATCCGAGATACTGTAACACGACATATAATCCCTAGCCTCTTCTTCTGATGTGAACCCCATTACAAAAACCCTGTATATCTCGCTGCCGTCAGAGAGTGAGAACTTTTTTACTTCCGTATTGTATCTTTTGTCCAATGAGGCATATTGCTCTTTTATCATATCTGCGCCGTTTTTTAGTTTAAAAGCGCCGACTTGGATACCAAAGTTATTCATCAAAACTTTTTTAGTAGAATTGCCAAAGTTTGGAGCGGTATTTTGCGCTAGATAAACATTGTCATTAAGAATCGTAGGCTTTACAGGCTTGCTGTTAAATCCGATGGCTTCGATCTTCACTCTAGCCAACCCACTTCTGTCCAACCCTAAGCTTTTGCCTGCGGCATAACTGCAGTCGATGATCCTTCCATCCTTAAAAGGACCTCTGTCATTTATTCTTACGACTTGCGTTTTACCGTTGTCGAGATTTGTAACTTTTACCAAAGTATCCATTGGCCAAGTCTTATGAGCAGCCGTAAAATCATTCATATCATAAATTTCACCGTTACTTGTGTATTTGCCGTGAAAATCAGGACCATACCAGCTTGCAACCCCGTTCATCGTATCGCCAAGCTCAATATGCTCAGGCGTATAGTTTTTACCAAGAACACAATAAGGCTTCATCGTGGTTTTATGCCTTGCTTGACTTGTAATGGGCGTTATTTTCTTTTTAGCTTTCGGAGCCAT
The DNA here is from genome assembly GCA_020721345.1 of Sulfurovum sp. Taxonomy (GTDB): domain Bacteria; phylum Campylobacterota; class Campylobacteria; order Campylobacterales; family Sulfurovaceae; genus BN30871. The sequence continues at coordinate 1,534 of DYMX01000016.1, read as the reverse complement.
TGTTATTTGCGAACATCCGCTAAACCATAGCATACCCATCAATACAAAAAATAAAATAAATATCCTATTTATCAATCTCGCCCTCACATAAAAACATATATAATTATCTCTTTATTTGACTTTATATTTGCTTTCAAATCCCAAAAAGTCTTTTTGCATTTTGCGTTGTAATATCTGCTATTTCATCACTACTTATACCGCTAAGCTCTGCCATTTTTTGCGCAACAAAGGAGCAGTATGACGGTTCATTTCTCTGTCCCCTGTGAGGGTGTGGAGTAAGATACGGCGCGTCTGTTTCTATGAGAAGTTTATCAAGAGGAATGCGAGGATAAACCTCTATAAGCTTTCTAGCATTAGCAAATGTCAAAACGCCGCCTATGCCATAATAAAATCCTTTGTTGGCAAGCTTCAAAAGCTCATGGTCTGCATTGTAACAGTGCAAAACGCCGCCTTGTTTTCCAGCATAGCGATCAAGCAATTCCAAAGAATCGTGCGATGCATCTCTTATGTGTACGATGAGAGGTTTATCGTATCTGTTCGCAAGCTCTATATGATCCATAAAAACTTCTTTTTGCAGCGCTTTTTCAGCCTTTATATCATCTTCATTTTCTGGCAATCTATAATAATCCAACCCGCACTCACCTACTGCCACGCACTTTGAATGCACTATGAACTTTTCTAGAAAAGCTCTATCATAGTACGCGGCATCATAAGGATGTACGCCCACTGCAAAATAAACATTTTCATTTACTTCACTTATCTGGACGGCTTTTTGCAGCGTATCAGGGTCTGCTGCTGGGATTATAAACATCTCCACGCCGTTATCTTCCGCTCTTTTTATAACCTCATCAAGATCATCTTTGTATCTATCGTCATCAAGATGACAATGCGTATCTATTATCATTTATTCTTCTTTATTGCAAATATTAGTAATATAGTTTTTATAGAATAATAACAAAAAGATAGGAAAATTTCCAACTTGATCAAGAATCTAACTTTAGCAATAATGTTATTTCTTGTTTAATATCCGGCAACTAATAATCAAAGAAGCCGAATGATAAGTCTGAGTGAAATACGAAACCGCGCCCTGAAGTTCCAAAACGAATGGGCAGGAGAAAAATACGAGCGCGGTGAAGCGCAGAGCTTTTGGAATGACTTTTTTCAGATTTTCGACATATCGCGCCGCCGCGTAACGACCTTCGAAGAACCGATCAAGAAACTGGGCGGTTCGCAGGGGTTTATCGATCTGTTTTGGAAGGGACAGCTCCTCATCGAGCATAAAAGCTTCGGCAAAGACCTCCGCAAAGCGAAAACCCAAGCGTTAGACTATTTCCCCAACATGCCCGAACGCGACCTCCAGAAATTTATCCTCGTGTGCGATTTCCAAAATTTTGAGCTGTACGATCTCAATGAAAATGCCCAATACCATTTCACTCTCGATGAACTGCACAAAAATATCGAGGTTTTCGACTTAATGAAAAATTTGCATTGATCAAAAAAGTAGAGTCCAAACAAGCAGCAGTTATAACCAAAG
>DYMX01000040.1 GCA_020721345.1 Sulfurovum sp. | reverse complement strand
AGCGACGGAGCTATGGTCGGTAGCGAAGTTCAACTTGAAGGTGTGAGCGGTGATGATCAATATCCCCAAATAACGTCGATCGGAACAAGCGGAGAATTTGTGGTTACTTGGCAAGGCTACAACGGCAGCAATTATGATATTTTTGTTCAAAAGTTTGATAGCAACGGAGCTCCGGTCGGTGTCGAAGTCCAACTTGACGGCGTGAGCGGTGATGATTATGCTCCTCAAATAACGTCGATCGGAACAAACGGAGAATTTGCGGTTACTTGGTATGGTCACAATGGCAGCAATGATGATATTTTTGTACAAAAGTTTAACAGCAACGGAGTTGCGATCTCAGATATATCAGCCGAGAGCAATGAAGTAGGAGTTGCATATTTGGTAAACGATACGATAACAGTAAATGATGTTCTTGACATCACAAGCGCCGGTGATGATACATGGAATAGTGTTGATATAATATCAGAAAATACCGCTACGGTAATGTCCACAGAGGGACTTACTGCAGGAACATATCATCTCTATACCGTAGATGCTGCCGGTAATTTGAGCGATCCTTCTGTATTGAGCTATACTATTGTTTAGTAAAGGATAGTATATGAAAAGAAAGTGGATTGGATCTGTATTTGTTTTGGCACTATTTTTTATAAGTGGTTGCGCCTAAAATAAGCCTTGGAGGACAAACGCTTTCACCCTTCTGATAGGGGTCAACAAATGACCTTATATATGGTTATACAGGAAAATGATACTATAGACGGCGGCGCCGGAGATGATACAATATATGGCGGAAGCGGGTTGGATTATCTCTTTGGAGATATCGGAGATGATATTTGGTTACCGATCTAGAAACAGATGGTGCAGACAGTGGAGATACGGCTTTAAGCAGCATAGATGGATGTGATGGTTTTGATACGCTTATGTTGAACACTGATGATCTTAATATTGATTTTAGTACATGGAATACCGGTTCAAATAGCGTCTTTAAAAATATTGAAGCCATTGATCTTGGTATAGGCGGTAGTACCGACAATCACAACTTGACCAATATCACATATTCTGATGTTGTAAATATGACAGACAGCGATAATGATCTTTATATTTTAGGGGACGGCTCAGACACCGTCGATTTTACAGGCACTGGTTGGAGCAATACAGGTCCAGCAAGTGTGGATGTAAACGGGGCATCACATATAATGTATACATATTTAAATAGTAATGATCCGAGTGTGATCGTATATGTCGAATCCGGAATAACTATAATTTAAAAGATTAAATTGTTCTTGGTGACCAAATAAAAATCGCCAAGAACATAAAAGCTTAATCGCATTATTTATATCGTTTTATAATTATAAAAATATTTTTCATTCTCACGTTAAGCAGGAAGATGAAATGCACGAAAACATACACCCCAAACTCACACAACTTTCATACAATCAACAAAGAGATATTTGTGTTCTTGGGGTAGCGCATTAAATACAAGCACAATGTCCACTCTTTTGCCAAGGAAATATGCTATAATTTAAAAAACGGATAAAGCCATGTCGGGAATACAAAAAAAAGAAAAGCAAAAAATAGCTCTTTTTGAAAAACTAAAAAATAAAGGTATATTTTGGAGCTATGCTAAGGATTTGATATACGAAAAAGTTAATGTCGCTTTGTTTATTGAATATGTCCTTAAATATGCAGATTTTGATGATATAAAGCTCAGTTTCGAACTTTTTGGAAAAAAAGAGATTAGGGCGGTTTGGGAAGATAAGATGAAAAGCGATAAAAGCTTTATCAAAACAAATCTTATGATAGCGAGACTTTTTTTTGGCATGAAAGTAGAGAGCGATTATTTTAGGAATATGAAAAATGCAAGACTTGAAAAACTTAGAATGCTTGCTTCCTAAAACAAAAGAGCTTTTGCTGAAGATCGTTGAGGAGTGCGAATTTTTAGATAAGTATGTATTGGTAGGCGGCAGTGCTTTGACGCTCCATCTTTGTCACCGCAAAAGCGAAGATCTGGATTTTTTTACTTATGAAGATAGTTTTGATAAAAAAGAGATTTTAGAGTTTATCAAGACTTTTGAACAAAAAGAAATTATAAATCAAACAAATGAACAAATGGATCTGTTGGTAAATGGGGTAAAAGTAACATTTTTTAATGCAAAATGGCAATTTTTAAAACCTTTGCATATCTATAAATTTAATCTCGCTACTTTGGAGCAAATAGCTGCAATGAAAGTAAATGTACTATTTTTGAGAGCAAAGTATAGGGATTATTATGATCTGTATTTTTTGGCAAAAGAGAAAAGTTTAAAAGAGATTTTCAGGGCAAGCGAACATATAGTAGAAGGCGCAACCTTTAAGCTATTTGTTACGGCTTTGCTTTATATAGATGACATCGAAGAGGATAGTATAAGCTACCTTGAGCCAAAAGAAAAAATCAACAAAGAAAAAATACGAGATTTTTTTGAAAAGCGATTGCGGTAGGCTACTTCATGCAATCAACAAAGAGATATTTATGATCTTCAGGTAATGTCGCATAAACAGCATTTGCCAGATCTCTTATCTCCCATAGCGCGTCTTTAGAGCTTCTGAGGTGCAAAAAGTTTTGCAGACTTCTAGCATTTATGCTCCAAGTTAGCTCTGTTTTGTAGCTTTCCGGCAGGCAGTATTTGGCTATATCATTGCTTGTGCCGTTTTGAAGTATTTTTTGCAAGTTATCAAGCGCTGTCTTGCTTGCATCATCAACCATATCATTTCCTGTAAATACTAAAAATTTAGCATAATCAACTTCCCTGCTCTCTTTTATCTCTTTTAAGGTGTATCTGGTACTTTTAACGCTTAGGCTTGTCATCCTGTGGCGTGCTAACTCTTGCAAGCAAGCCCTGCTGATGCCGCCAATAAAAAAGTTGTATGAGAGATGCTCAAGCGTACTTGCATGTTTAAATTTGTTACCGACCCTGTCTATAAGCTCTCTATCTTTCTCTCCTCCATTGTCGCTTTTGTCGAAGCTCTGCCAACAAGTTCTAATGGCATTTGAACATACAGTTAACGGGGTGTGGTGAAGAAGAGTAGCTTGCATTGAGGTTCCTTTGGAGGTATTTGATATAATTATAGCATATGAAAAGGTAAACAATGAAACCAAGCGATAGATTTTATAATTTTAATGCCGACTTTAGAGACCCTTATGCAAGAGATAGGGATAGGATAATCCATTCAAGTTCTTTTAGAAGGCTGGAGTATAAAACTCAAGTGTTCTTAAATCATGAAGGGGATTATTTTAGAACGCGCCTTACCCATTCTCTTGAAGTTAGTCAGATAGCTAGAACTTTGGCAAATACGCTCGGGCTTAAAGAGTCTTTGTGTGAAGCCATTGCGCTTGCTCATGATCTTGGGCATACGCCGTTTGGGCATATCGGCGGAGATACGCTTGATGAGCTTTTAAAAGAAAATGGAAGCAAGTTTGGTTTTGATCACAACTTTCAGTCATTTAGGGTTTTGACAAAACTGGAAAAAAGGTATCAAGAATTTGACGGGCTCAATCTTACTTTTGCTACACTTGAAGGTGTGCTTAAACATTCAGCTCCATATAGAAAAAGCTTCCTTGGAGGGCTTGATGATGCTTTTCATTTAGGCAAACATCCATCCATTGAAGCAATGGTTGTAGATCGCGCCGACGAGATAGCATATATCAGCGCAGATATCGACGACGGTATCAAATACGGGCTTATAAATTTTGATCGTCTGCTTTGCGAGTCGCTAGCTCTAAGGATCGATGAGCTGACAAGAAAAGAAAGGCTAAGCCCGAAAGATAGGCTTTATAGGCATAGATTTGTGGCAAATCTGATAACTTTTTTAGTGGAAAATTTTATAGAATATTCAAGAAAAAATATAGAGGGAATTGATAAAAATATACCGCTTTGCAGCTGTTTTGATTTAAGTGAAACCATACCTGTCGGATTTGAAAAAGATATAGAAAAAGAGATAAAAATGCTTAAAAAATATCTGTTTGAAAATCTCTACAGACATGAAAAGATAATTAAAAAGATGTACGCAGGAAAGCAGTGCATAAAAGGGCTTTTTGTAGCATTTACACAAGACTCCAATCTGCTGCCAAAAAAAGAAAAGGACCTTTTGTCTCAAAGAGTAAAAAATAGAGTTATCGCAGACTATATCGCTTCCATGACGGACAGGTATGCGCTTGGTCAATACCGCGAACTGTATGGATTTGGAGTGTGAGTGTGTGGGCAGATAGCCCTCTATTTTAGGGCTGCAAACTATTGTATAGTAAAATTTAGATATAATTCGCGAAATTACATAAAATGGATTAGATATGCAAAAAATTAAAAATATAGCTGTTATTGCGCATGTTGACCATGGTAAAACCACCTTGGTTGACCAGTTGCTGCAACAAAGCGGAACATATGCGGCGCACCAAGAAGTGCAAGAAAGAGCTATGGATAGCAATGACATCGAAAAAGAAAGAGGTATCACGATACTTTCAAAAAATACGGCAATAACCTATGAAGATCACAAGATCAATATCATTGACACTCCGGGTCATGCCGATTTCGGCGGAGAAGTAGAGCGTGTACTTCGTATGGTTGACGGCGTATTGCTTTTGGTTGATGCCCAAGAGGGTGTTATGCCACAAACAAAATTTGTTCTTAAAAAAGCTATCGGATTTGGTCTTATACCAATCGTTGTTATCAACAAGATAGACAAAGATGCAGCAGAGCCTGATCGTGTTATGGATGAAGTGTTTGACCTGCTAGTGGCGCTTGATGCAAACGAAGAGCAGCTTGAATTCCCTGTGGTTTATGCAGCAGCTAGAGACGGTTATGCAAAATGGAACATGGAAGATGAAAACAAAGATATGACCCCACTGTTCGAGGCAATACTTAAATATGTACCATATCCGACAGGTTCAGCAGATAACGACACTCAAGCGCAGGTTTTCACGCTTGATAATGATAACTTTGTGGGTCGTATCGGGATCACTCGTATCTTTAACGGCAAAGTTAAAAAAGGAGACGAGTTTACCTTGGTTAAGGCTTGTGGAGCTAAAAGCAAAAGCAGGATCTCAAAACTTATCGGTTTTAAAGGTCTTGAGAGACTAGATATTGACGAAGCGGAAGCGGGCGATATCGTAGCAATTGCAGGGTTTAACGACATCGATGTGGGAGATAGCATCTGTGACAATAAAAATCCGGTTGCGCTTGACCCTATGCATATCGAAGAGCCCACCCTTTCTGTAATTTTTTCAGTAAATGACGGACCGTTAGCCGGAACAGAAGGTAAGCATGTAACATCTAACAAGATCAGAGAAAGACTTGAAAGAGAGATGGAGACGAACATCGCTATGAAAATGGAGCCAATGGGAGATGCATCTTTTCAGGTTTCAGGACGTGGAGAGCTTCAAATAGGCATATTGGCTGAAAATATGAGAAGAGAAGGGTTTGAGTTTATGCTTGCTCGTCCAGAGGTTGTTATCAAGGAAGAGGGTGGCGTAAGAATGGAGCCGTTTGAGCATTTGGTTGTAGATGTACCTGAGGAATTTCAAGGCGTTGCCATCGAGAAACTCGGAAAAAGAAAAGCGGAGATGACGTCTCTTATTCCTATGCCTGACGGTACTGTAAGACTAGAGTTTGAGATCCCTGCTCGTGGGCTTATCGGATTTAGAAATGAGTTTTTGACCGACACTAAAGGTGAAGGTATCATGAATCATTCATATTTGGAATATCGTCCTTATAGCGGAAGTGTTGAAAGCCGTACGCAAGGCGCTTTGGTGTCTATGGATGACGGCGTAGCGGTTGCGTTCTCACTATTTAACCTTCAAGCAAGAGGAGTGTTGTTTATAAGCCCTCAAGATAAAGTTTATAGCGGTATGGTTATAGGCGAAAGTTCAAGACCAGGGGATTTGGATGTAAATCCGTTGAAGGGGAAACAGCTTACAAACATGAGAACAAGCGGAGCTGATGAGGCTATCAAGCTGGTTCCACCTAGAAAGATCACGCTTGAATCTGCTATGGAGTGGATCGAAGATGATGAGCTTGTTGAAATTACTCCGCTTACCATCAGAATAAGAAAAAAATTCCTTGATGAGAACATCAGAAGAAGAATGGCTAGAGATAAGAAAAATAGCTAAAATTTGATATAATAAAATCAAAAGGAAAAACAATGTGTGCCGAAAAAGTTCATAGATTGATGATCGCTATTGTCCTTGGATTTAATATGATGTTTGTCGCTCTTGACTCATTAAAGCTTGCCTTTATAATACAACTTGTTTTAATGATAGCTTTTATAGTCTGGGCGCTTACGGGCATATGTACATCTTTGGCAATACTAAGAAAAATTTTGCCTCCATGTAGTTTAGAAAAAAAAGAAAATTAGGGGAATTCATGTCAACAATTTCATATAAGGATACCGGTGTAGATATTGATGCCGGAAATAATTTTGTTGAAGCTATCAAGAGTGATGTAAAATCTACATTTGATGCAAATGTAATAGGCGGTATCGGTTCTTTTGCGGGCGCATATGCCCTGCCTGCCGGATATAAGGAACCTGTATTGCTCTCTGCAACAGATGGAGTAGGAACAAAGTTAAAACTTGCAATTGAAAGCGGAAAACTTGACACGGTGGGGATCGACCTAGTGGCAATGTGTGTGAATGATCTGATATGTAATTTTGGAACACCTATGTTCTTTTTGGACTATTATGCCACAGGCAAACTTGTGCCCGAAGATGCAAAGAGCGTAGTATCTGGAATTGCGGCTGGATGCAGAGAAGCTCAGTGCGCTCTCATTGGCGGAGAAACTGCCGAGATGCCTGGGATGTACAGCAATGATGATTTTGATCTGGCTGGGTTTGCGGTAGGAATTGCTGAAAAAAGCGAAATGAACACACTCTTGAATGTAAAAGAGGGGCAAGTTTTAATAGCGCTTCCAAGCTCTGGAATTCATTCAAACGGATATTCTCTTGTCAGAAAGATATTTTTTGACACACTTGGCATGAGCTTGGATACACTATTTATGGGCGAGCCTCTTATAGACACTCTTTTAACGCCTACTAGAATATATGTAGATCTTTTCAAAAAACACAAAGATAAGATCAGGGCATTGGCGCACATAACAGGTGGCGGAATTGTAGAGAACCTGCCTCGCGCGCTGCCTGAGAATATCAAAGCCGTTGTGGAAAAAGATAAGATAAAAATACTTCCGGTATTTGAATTTATGAGTCATTATGTAACCGAAGAGGAGATGTACAGAACATTTAACATGGGTGTAGGTATGGTATTGGTCGTAGATGAAGGCAGCGTAGAAGACATCATAAGTGAGACCGACGGGTATATTATCGGTAAGCTAATTAAGGGCAAAAAAGAAGTGGAGTTGGTATAAAAACCAACTTTGTAGCACTTTTTATCTATATCTATTGACAAAAATAAAGTTTTAGGCTATAATCACATCTCTAAAATTACGGAGTGTAGCGCAGTCTGGTAGCGCACCTGGTTTGGGACCAGGGGGTCGAAG
>DYMX01000015.1 GCA_020721345.1 Sulfurovum sp. | reverse complement strand
TCATAATAAACCTTTTTACTCTTTTCCTTGAGTAAAGGGCTTTAGCTAAAGGCTTGGTACCAAATTGATTGAGATTTTATTGATACTGTCTAATCGTCATTAGATTAATAAAATAATACAAATATAATGAGGTTTTTGTGAAGTCTAAAAATTAATGGTTTTTGAGTGTTTTTTTGGTATACCAAAAGCTAATGGTTTTTGAGTGTTCTTTTGGTATTTTTGATGCTATTTACAAGTAGGCTTATTGTATCATATTGTCCGAGATTGTATTTTTTGTTAATATGGGTTAGCCATTTTGTTATATCTTTTTTGATAATTTTTGTCTTTTTATCAATTTTGTTAATTTGATTATGGATTTTTGACAATGTATTTTCTGTAATGCTTAAATCATCATAAGATAAGTCATACATACTAAGTATATGCTCTTGCATACCATTAACATCTTCAATGTAATTGGTTCTATCATCATAAATATAACTTCTTACTATCTCTAACGCTTCATTGATTGTTTTGATTTTTTGGGTTGCCTCGTCGATTAGTACCTTGTTTATTTGTGCACTAATGTTTTTATCTATTACGGAAAATACAAGGTCTAAAAATTTCCATATTACTCCATACTTATCATCACTTGGTACATTATCAAAAAAATCCAAATAATGTTCTAATTCGTTAAACTTATAGCTTAATAATCTATGTTCGGATTGTGCAGTTCTATGTAGTTTAATAAAATGAGCGATTGTAACTCTATAATATGTGATTGTTTCTCTGTGCCTATCTGAATAACTTGGATATTCTCTTTGTATATCGTTTGCGATTTTTTCAAAGTATGTTTTATATGCAGCCAAAACACTTTTCATTTTTTTTGTCATCTCTTTAGCCATTTTTAACCTCATCTAAATAATTACCATACCACTCTATAAGCCCACGCATAGCCTCGGTATATGTAGCTCTATTGTAGGCACTCTTTACCTTGTTTGGCTCTTTGTGTGCCAGTAGTGCCTCTATCACTTCGCTTGTATAGCCGTGTCCATTTTGTGGGTCGTTAGCGTAAGTGTTGGCTCTGGTGCTAAACATACTTCTAAAACTATGTGGCACTAACTGCTCTTTGGTATAGCCTAATCTTCTCAAAGCAATTATAAGAGTGTTATCACTTATAGGTCTATCTTTGTACACGCTACTAACAAATACATACTTAGGGCTTTTGAGTTCATAGCCTTGTATCTCTTTGAGTATCTTTATGACTTGATGAGGTAACGGTAAACTAAACGGCTCTTTGGTTTTCATCTTCTCTTTTGGTATGCTCCAAACTCGGGCTTCAAAGTCTATCTCTTGCCACTCCATTTGCCTTAGATTTGAGTTTCTTACAAATAGATAGGGTAACACCTGCAACGCTTTTTTAGTGCTGTAATCGCCACTATACTCATCTATGAGATTAAGCAATATTTTTATCTCTTTTGGGTCTGTTATGGTTGGATAGTTTTGTTTTTTGCGTGTACCTAATACCACCTTTTTATCAATATCAAAGATTATATTATGTGGCACATATTCGTGAGTAACGGCGTATCTATAAATCTGTTGCAAGATAACGGCTGTTCTGTTGGCTGTTTCCTGTAAGCCTCTATCTTTTAGGGCTTCAAGTATAAATATAATATCCTTGCGTGTAACCTCATCTATCGGTTTATCTTTTATAGATTGTTTTATGCCGTTGTATTCGTGAGTTTTATAGAGATAGTTATCCAACGCCCTTGATAATTTGATATGATAATTTTCTGATACATTTTCTTTATAGCTTTTGTGCCATAGTTGCGATATGTGATAAAAGGTGTTTTGCTTTTGTGCTTCAACTTCTTTGATTTGAGCTTTATCATCTTTTCTCTTTTGGCTTGGGTTTATACCGTGAGCTATAAGCTCTTTAAACTCATCTCTTTTTATTCGTGCTTGTTTCAGACTAACCGTTGGATATGTGCCAAAAGATGTTAAAGCTCTTTTATCTTCAAAGATATAATTGAAACGCCATAGCTTCGTTTTTCTACTCGTTACCAAAAGATATAAGCCACCACCATCTGATAGAGTATAATCATTTGGTTTATATTTAGCCTCTTTTATCTCTTTATCTGTAAGTGGCTTTGTGAGCCGTGCCATAGGTAACCTTTGATTATTAGTTATACAACATTTGTGTATATACTAAAAATTTTAGCGTATATAACTAAATGTATAACTTAAAAGATGAGATTGTATAACAATACCTTAAAACAAGTTAGACTATAATTGTACTTCAAAGCTCGTATTTTAGGGGCTTAAATGGTGTTTATTGGATTGTGTGAGATTGTTACTTGGTGGAGGTGTGGGGGATCGAACCCCAGTCCTAAAATAGCTCGAATTATGACTCTACATGTTTAGATGATATTGATAAATCTCATAATGCTTTGCTCAATACCCAAAGCTACACATTACCAGCCTGAAATTTCATCTATTGATCAGGCACTCAATAGAATAAGTTATCATTTTGTGATACCTAAAAATCTACCTATGATAACACTCGGCAGCAAGGCACTCCTAAAGTTTGTTAAACTTACGCAGCTAAAGCGTAAGCAGGAGAATAATTTGTATTTTTTGCGTTTGTTCGCGTTGGGCCGCGTAACGGAATTGCCCAGTCCGACATGCACATAATCCATACTACTCCAGTCGAAACCAGTCACCCCCAAACATTGAGGAAGGATCAATGGGCGAATTCTAACACTTTTGTTTAGTAATGTCAAGAGCAAGATCTTTAAGCGTCAACAATAGTCCTATTGATATTTGCATGCAGAGCGCAAGTTATCTCATAACTAATTGTACCAAAATGTTTCGCGGTCGCATTTGCATCTTCCATGATACAAACTTCTTCTTTATCACCTTCAAGTGTGATGAAATCCATCGATACCCTGCCTAATATTTCTTTGCCGCTCGGCGTAATGTATGGTTGTTTTATGTCTCCTCTTCGCCATCCATCTCCATATCCAAGATCATAAGTAGAAACTGTTATTTCTTTAGGCGCCGTAAATTCTCCGCCGTAGCCAACCCTCTGACCTGCCAAAAGCATCCGAGATGAAACTTTTTTGGCAAAAAGCGACATTACCGGCTTTAGTTCAACATTTTCAAATGCGCTATCCATTGGATTATATCCGTATGCGCCTATGCCAAGTCTAACTAAATCTTCTTTAAACTCTTTTGTCCGCAAGATCCCTGCAGAGTTGTGTATATGAAATCTGATATTATCAAAGCCATATTCATTTATAATCTTTTTGACATTTTGAAAGTTTTTATATTGATAAAAATATTCACTTCCAAGTTCATCAGCACTTGCAAAATGACTCATAACACCAACTAGATCAATATTTTTATCTTTTATCATGCCGATCGCGATTTGCAACTCATCAAGCGCTATACCGTTTCTATGCATTCCTGTGTCTATTTTAAGTTCGATCCTTGTGTCGTTAGGACATGATATAAGTTTTTCTATAGAATTGATCGCATATGATAGTTTGGGTGAGGGTATGATCGCTCCGCCTAATACAATAATATCATCAAAAAGCTCTTCAATCTCTTTGGCTTCTGCGTAGTTTCTAACAACAGCTTTTGTTATACCAAAGTTACTAGCTATTTTTGCTATCTTGCCAACTCCATGCCCATATGCATTATCTTTTAAAACAATTGCAATTTTGTTCACAGAGCCGGCTTTCAGTGCAATTTGGCTAAGATTATGTATAAGATTTGATCTGTTTATTTTAATGTATGCCATATCGGATTATACAACTTTGTATATAAAATTGGAGAAAAAAATGATGAAAAGAAACACAATTCCAGCAGTGAATAAAAGAATGCCCGCAGAATGGGAAAAACAAAGAGTGGTTTTGCTCTCTTTTCCGCATGAAGATAGTGACTGGAGCGATCGTCTAAACTCAGCTTTGAGCGTATTTGTGCGTATCGCTCAAACAATAGCATACAAAGAAAGCGTTTATATAGTATGCGATAACGCTCAAAAGATAAAAGATCTATTTTGTTCTACAGATAACATGAGTTTTATAGAACTTCCAACAGACGATACATGGACTAGAGATTATGGAGTTATAACCATAGAAGAGAATGGACAAACGAAATATTTAGACTTTACATTTGATGGGTGGGGAGGAAAGTTTGAGGCAACACTGGATAACTCTGTCAATATAGCTTTACAAAAACAAGGTTATTTTGGCAATACTCCTATGGAGACCATAGATCTTGTCTTAGAGGGCGGAAGTATAGAGAGTGATGGGGAAGGAACTATACTGACTACAAGCGAGTGTATGTGTAATCCAAATAGGAACGGTGGTCTATCAAAAGAAGAAGTTGAAGCAAAGCTAAAAGAGTATTTGGGGGTTAAAAGATTTTTATGGTTGGATCATGGATACCTCGCAGGGGATGATACGGATAGTCACATAGACACACTAGCAAGATTTGTAAATCGCGATACGATCGTATATATTAAATGTGATGATGAAAACGATGAGCATTATGAAGAGTTACTCAAAATGGAAGAGCAGCTTAAAACATTTAAAACGCCAGAGGGCAAAGCTTATAATTTGGTTGCTTTGCCGTTTACAAAACCAAAATATAAAGATGGAGTAAGACTGCCGGCTACTTATGCCAATTTTCTAATCACAAATCATGCACTTATTTATCCGACTTATGATGATGAAGCAGATAAAATTGCGGGAGATATATTTAAAAAGTTGTTTCCAAATTTAGAAATTATCCCCATCAATTGCCTAAGACTTATAGAGCAGGGCGGAAGCCTTCATTGCTCTACTATGCAAATAGGGTTGTAGTAAAACTATGGTAAAATATAAAAAATATAAAAAGGGAAATTAATGAAAGTAGCCCTAATACAACAAAAATTTTATGGATCAAAAAAAGAAACTATAAAAGTAACTTCAGAAAGAATCAAAGAAGCATCAAAAAATGGAGCCAACCTAGTGGTTCTCCAAGAGTTGCATCAAAATGAGTATTTTTGTCAAAGTGAAGATACTGCATTTTTTGACTACGCGGCAAATTTTGATGATGATGTAAAGTATTGGAGTAGTGTTGCAAAAGAAGCTAATGTGGTTTTGGTCACATCATTGTTTGAGAAACGCGCTGCCGGACTATATCACAATACGGCAGTAGTGTTTGATAGTGATGGAAGTGTTGCGGGCAAATATCGTAAAATGCATATCCCAGATGACCCGGGATTTTATGAAAAATTTTATTTTACGCCCGGAGATCTTGGGTTTGAGCCTATAAATACATCCATAGGCAAGCTCGGCGTCTTAGTATGCTGGGATCAATGGTATCCAGAGGCCGCAAGACTAATGGCTTTAAAGGGCGCTGATGCGCTTATCTATCCGACTGCTATCGGATGGTTTGACGGCGATACGGAAGAAGAAAAAAATAGACAGCTTGATGCGTGGATAACCGTGCAGCGTTCACACGCGGTGGCAAACGGAGTTCCGGCGCTTAGTTGTAATCGCGTAGGATTTGAAAACGACAGCAGCGGAGTGATGAGTGGAATAAGATTTTGGGGGAACAGTTTTGTATGCGGTCCCCAAGGCGAACTGATGGCGCATGCAAATAACCAAGATGAGGCTATATTGTACTGTGAAGTTGATATGGATAAAACAAAAGCGGTTAGAGATATTTGGCCATTCTTGCGAGATAGGCGTATAGATGCATATGATAATTTGCTGAAACGATATTGTGATTAAAATGGAAAACAGTAAAATAGATGCTATAGTAGAGCATATAAAAGCCTTGGAATATGAACTTGAGGTTGAGGTACACAAAGAGTATGAAAAATTTAACTGTGAAATAGCCAAAAAAAAGAAGAGCTTTTGGCAATATACAAAAATGATAAAGGAGGGATACTTAAATATATCGCAACTGCTCCATTGCTGTTTATGTTGACTATTCCTATAATTTGGTCTGTTTTGTTGCCGGCATTTATTTTGGATCTGTTTGTAACCGCATATCAGGCTATATGCTTTCCGATCTATAAAATCACAAAAGTGAAGCGAAGTGATTATATGATCATTGATAGGCATAGATTGGGCTATTTGAATATTATAGAAAAAGCAAATTGTATGTATTGCAGTTATGTTAATGGGCTTATGGGGTATATATCAGAAGTTGCGGGCAGGACAGAGCAGTTTTGGTGTCCAATACGCCATGCAAGCAGAACTATATCTATACACCGCCAATATCCTCGATTTTTAAAATACGGTGACAGCAAAGACTATCATAAAAATTTAGACAAATTAAGAGAAGAGCTGCGAGACATAAAAGCAGATATAAAAGAATAGACTGTTTGTCTATTCTTTTAGGGCTTCGGCAATCAGTTCAAGCGGATTTTTAAAGATCGTCTCAACTTTAGCATTGTTCATAGCTTCGCTCAGCTGCACTCTGCATGCGCTGCACTCAGCGCTTACGTATTTTGCTTTTGTCTCTTTTATCATGGCAGCTTTTGGCTTGCCGGCAAGCTCGGCAAGGTGAAATTTTTCACTTTGCATGGTTACGCCCCCAAACCCACAACAGCGATTTGGATCGCTCATCTCGATCATTTTATAATTGGCGCTAAGAAGATTTCTAGGCTCTTGATATATGCCTTGCACTTTTCTTGCATGGCATGGGTCATGGTATGTGACAAGATCGTCAAATTTCTTACCTTTTGCCACAAGTTGTTCTTTTAAGTTGGTATTGTCATGAAGCCAAGATGTTGCCATATGTATTTTTGGCAGAATTTTTTCAATTCTTGGAATTAACTCGCTTTTGTTATGGTTTTTGCAAAAAACTTCCCAGTCATGCTTTATCATAGCGCTGCATGTGGCTTCTGGGAGGATCATGGCATCGTATTCATCTATGAATGTTTCAAAATAATCCAAATTTTTTCTTATAAGATATTCAACCGTATCGACATCGCCGGTAAAATATGCAGGAGCGCCACAGCAAAGCTGTTTCTTTGGTATAAAAGTATCTATTTGTAAAATTTTAAGAATTTCAACCAAGCTATCACCAATAGTTGTGTAATTATAGTTTGCTAGACAACCGATAAATATTGCAACTTTTTGCTTTGAACTTTCTTTTGGAGTTATATGCTCAGGATAACTATTTAGAAAGCTTGTTTTTGCCATGGAGGGAAGAAGCCTCCCTTTTTTTACCATTGGAAGTGAAAATCTAGCTCTTAATCCTCTGCCTTCAAAGTCAATGCTCAAAACGCATGTTTTAAACATAAAGCCGAGTTTCATAACAATATCCATAATGGTACGGTTTCGAAGCAAAAAGAAAAATGCTCTTTTAAACCATGATATTCCAAATTTCTGGGCAATGTCTGCGCGCACCTCTTCTATAACCATATCCGTAGCGAGTGTATTTGGACACACGCTTACACAGTTTGTACATAAAAAACAGCTTTCAAATATATCTTTGGCATTGCTGTCCAATTCCAGCTTTCCTTCTTTGTATGCGCCCAAGAGGTCTATAAAGCCTCTAGGGGATGTTGTTTCGTCCGGATTTATCTGGTGAATAGTACATACGGGCACGCATTTTCCACACTTTACGCATGCATCGCTTGTCTCTTTGAAGTTAAATATATCTTTTGCTTCTTTCTTCACCCTTATACTTCCGCCTTCTATACTGTTTTTGAAAAACTTTTTTTACTGTCTTTATATTTGTTCATATATGCATCAAAAGGCATTGCAATATTTCGTATCAGCATCGCCCCTGTACTATTTGCTTCTATTTTTTCATCATTAATAGTGATAAGCTCGGCATCCTTGTATTCGTTTAAAGCAAGCAGGGCATCAGCAAAATAATCTTTAAAAACTATTTTATGCTCATTTTCTATTCTTTTTATATCAATAGAAAAGTTTGCCATAAGTTCCATAATGACGCTTTTTCGTATCACGTCATCATCACTTAGACTAACGCCTCTTTCAAATGGAAGAAGACCCTTGTCTATAGCTTCTTCATAAAATAACATATTTTTTGTATTTTGAGCATAGTATCGCATCCCTTCGCCTATACTTGTCAGTCCAATTCCAATCAGGTTTGCGCCGCCTTTTGTAGTATATCCTTGGAAATTTCTATGCAGTTCACCTTTGGCAATTGCCGTAAAAAGTTCATCATTTGGTTTTGCGAAATGATCCATACCAACCATTTTATAGCCATTTTTTTCAAAGAAATCAATAGTGTATTTAAAAATCTCAAGTTTCACGCTTGGATGCGGTAATGTTGTTTCATCAAATTTTCTCATAGTTTTTTTGAGCCACGGCACATGAGCATAGTTAAAGACGGCAAGTCTATCGGGATTAAGTGAAAAAGCTAATTCTAAAGTCGTTTTAAAACTTTCAAAACTTTGATATGGCAGACCATATATTAGATCTATATTGATAGAATTTATCCCATATTTTCTAGCTAGGTCAACCGCATTTTTAGTTATATCAAACGGTTGTATCCTATGGATAGCTTCTTGAACTTTTGGGTCAAAATCCTGTACGCCGAAACTTATGCGATTAAAACCATGTTTTACAAAAACTTTCATCTGGTCTTCATTGAAAAATCTTGGATCTATCTCACAGCTAATCTCGGCATCTTTTGACCAATTTGTAAACCTCGATTTTATATATGTGACAATTTCATCAAGAGAGTCTGCGCTATAGTATGTCGGCGTTCCACCGCCAAAATGAAACTGTATTACTTCTCTGTTGGTGTCAATATGATTGACAAGTATATCAATCTCTTTTTTTAGATACTCTACATATCTGTCAAGTTTATCTTCTTTTGAAGTAAAAACAACATTACATCCACAAAAATAACAGGCACTTCGACAAAACGGTAAATGAACATATATGGATAATTTGTCTTTACCATTTTCTAGATATTTTATATAATCGTCATATTTGAACTCTTCATTAAATTCTAATGCAGTAGGATAGCTTGTATATCTTGGACCGGCTTTGCTGAACTTTCCAAATTTTTCAAAATCTATTTTACTCATCATCTCTTCTTTTGCGCTTTTATTATTTTGGGTGTCATTGCGAGAAGTCTAAAGACTTCGCGGCAATCCATGTATGATTTTTCTAGACTGCCACACTTCGTTCGCAGTGACGATATGTACTTATTCTCATCTATGTTCATCTAACCACACCATGATACCTTTTTGCATATGAAGTCTATTTTCTGCTTCTAAGAACACGACATCTTCAAATTTTTCAAAGATCTCTTCGCTTACTTCATATCCTCTGTATGCAGGAAGACAGTGCATAAACACGGCATCGCTTTTTGCTTTGCTCATCATAACATTATCAACCATATATCCTGTAAATGCCTTCACTCTAGCTTCTTTTTCACTCTCTTGACCCATAGATACCCAAGTGTCCGTAATGATCACATCAGCATCTTTTACGGCAATATCAGGATCATTATAGAAGCTTAATTTCGCTCCGCTCTCATTTGCAAATCCAAGCGCAATACCTACAATACCGCTATCGCACTCATAGCCTTTTGGTGTTGCAACTCTCATCTCAAGATCAAGTTTGGCTGCAAGCATAAGCCATGAGTTGGTAATGTTATTTCCATCTCCAATATAAGCTACTATAGGATTTGTTTTGCCAAGCTCAAGCAAAGTAAAATAATCCGTCATGATCTGGACCGGATGATACTCATTGCTAAGACCGTTTATGACAGGCACTTTTGAATATGCGGCAAATTCATCAAGACGAGACTGCTCGAATGTTCGTATCATAACCATATCAACCATACGCGAAAGCACTCTTGCTGTATCTTTTAGAGGCTCACCGCGTCCCAACTGAATATCATTTGACGACAAAAACAATCCAATGCCTCCTAGCTGATAGATGCCTGTCTCAAAGCTTACTCTTGTTCTTGTTGAGCTTTTTTCAAATATCATACCAAGAGTTTGGTTTTCCAAATACGGTACAAACTCTTTTCTTTTGGTTTGTGTTTTTATTTTATTTGCGAGTTCTATCATCTCCAAAAGTTCGTCTTTTGTGAAATCCTTGATGCTCAAAAAGTGTCTCATCTGCTTTTCCTTGTGGAAGTAAAGAGATTATTTTATCATAAAACGGTTAAAACTACTTATTTAACAATATCACGGCTTCTTTTGCATGGTATGTGATAATGATATCCGCACCTGCTCTTTTGAATCCCAAAAGCGTTTCCATCATAACTCTATCATAATCTATCACACCGGCTTTTCCGGCCATTTTTAGCATACTATACTCACCGCTTACATTGTATACGGCAAGCGGTTTTGAAGTGTTGTTTCTAACATCTCTTACGATATCAAGATAAGCAAGCGCGGGTTTAACCATAAGTATATCAGCTCCTTCGCTCTCGTCAGCTATGCTTTCATTGATGGCCTCAAGCCTATTTGCCGGATTCATTTGATAAGTTCTTCTGTCTCCAAAGCTCGGCGTTGATTCAGCCACATCACGAAACGGCCCATAATATGCAGAAGCAAATTTCGTACTGTAGCTCATGATAGGCAGATTTACGAATCCTGCATTGTCAAGCCCAGCCCTAATAGCGGTTATCATCCCATCCATCATACCGCTTGGAGCTATAAGATCTGCTCCTGATTTGGCATGCACTACCGCTTGAAGACCTAGATTATGCAATGTTGTGTCATTGTCAACGCTGTGAGTGTGCGGATCAAGCACCCCGCAATGCCCATGGTCGGTATATTCGCAAAAACAAAGATCTGTTGCAACAAGCATTTGAGGATACTCTTTTTTGATAGCCCTTATGGTATTTGCAATAATGCTATGCTCACACATTGCCTCGCTCCCGACACTATCTTTAATATCAGGTATCCCAAAAAGGATGATAGATTTTATCCCAAGAGATAGTAACTCTTTGCACTCTTTGATTATCTCATCTGCGCTCATTTGATAAACGCCAGGCATAGAAGCTACTTCATTTTTTATACCTTCGCCGCTTCTGACAAACAGCGGATACATAAGATCGTCAACTCTCAAATGAGTTTCTTGTAACATATCCCGCAATACCGGATTCATACGATTTCTTCTAAATCTTGCAAACATTTTAAGCCTTTTAAAAAATTGTTTAATTGTACAATAAGATAATTGAAAAACTAAACTACTTATTATTTGTAATATATGTTATAATTTTTAAAAATAAAGAATGGAGAAAATTATTATGGCAAGACCGAAAAAAACAGATACCCAAGTAGAAACAGAGGTAAAAGAAACCATAGATAATCCATCGCATACTCAAAAAGAGAAAATCGATGAGATCAAAGATGACATAAAAGCTACAGTTCACGACTTAGGCGAAAAAGCGAAGGATGCTAGTATTTCTGCAAAAGAAAAAATAACAGAACTTGCTCATGATGCAAACGAAGCTAGAGTTCATATAACAGAAAGGTTGATAGATACTACAGAAAAAACTTTTGATTTTTTTGAGCCGATAACTCACAAGGTAAGAGAAATTGTTTTAGGCTTTGGTGAAGTAGTAGTTACGATCTTTGTGGTAGTTGGAATTGTGGCGGCAATTATAGGCGGCTTGTCTGATATGGCAAATGTTGGATTCTTTGCAGGACTAAGCAGTATGTTCCAAGAGATAGTAACAGTTGTTATGGGAGCATTAGTGATATTTTTGCTTTTCGCTATCAAAGAGAGCTTGGATAACAACAATACAAAATAAGCTAAGATCGTCTTAGCTTATTTATTCGTTTATCATCTCTTTTATATTTTTAGCAATATTTGATATTTTGCTTAATTTTTGAGTGTTAGTTAGCGTTTCATCAAGAAGTACTTTGACTAATGCTGATCCAACGATCACTCCATCTACACCATGCACTTTTTCTTTTGCCGTGTGTTCATCTACGCCAAATCCGACATATACAGGCGTTTTTGTATATTCTCTAATTAGAGCGATTGTCTCATCAAGTGATTCGCTTTTGCCGCTGCCGGTAATTCCTGCATAGGCTACAAGATAGATAAATTTTCGGCTATTTTGGACTATTTTTTCTATTCTTTCTTTTGTATCGGTAGGAGCAATAAAATCTATAAGCGTCATACCGTCTGCTCTCATTTTTTCTTGATAAGGAACGGCTTCTTCAAAAGGAAGGTCAGGGATGATAAACCCGCTTAAATTTGCGCCTTTTGCCTCTCTGACAAATTTGTCAAAACCTTTATGATAAAAAGAGTTGAAATATCCCATCCATAGCGTATCAATATGAGGAGCAATTTGTTTGGCAGCTTCAAAAAGTTTATCTATTTTAAATGCATTTTGCAAGGAGAGCAGATTTGCTTTCTCTATGATCGGACCGTCTGCTACCGGATCTGAAAAAGGAATACCGAGCTCTAACGCATCAACGCCGGCCTCTTTAAGGGACATTGCCAAATCGATAGTAAATTCAAATGACGGAAATCCTGTTGTAATGTATGCGACTAATTTTTTCAATTTCTTAACTCTTTTATGTAAAATGAATGCGA
This sequence comes from Sulfurovum sp., assembly GCA_020721345.1. Classification (GTDB taxonomy): domain Bacteria; phylum Campylobacterota; class Campylobacteria; order Campylobacterales; family Sulfurovaceae; genus BN30871. Next base: position 19,540 of record DYMX01000015.1, on the reverse strand, counting down.
TATTATACTTTTTTTTGATAAAATAGAGTCAAAAAAGGTTTTAATTGGATAAAAAGATTACGCTTAAAACTCTCCGTGACATGAAAGGTCGTGAAAAGATCGTAATGGTGACGGCTTATGATTCACTGTTCGCCTCTTTATTTGATGAACATGTTGATGTGATATTGATAGGCGATAGTTTAAATATGAGTTTTGCAGGACAAGATGATACATTAAGCGCCACTATGGATCAAATGATATATCATGCAAGGGCTGTCGGCAATGGAACAAAGAGAAGTTTTCTACTTTTTGATATGCCTTTTGGAACTTATGGGAGCAAAAAACAGGCGCTCAAAAATGCCATTAAAGCTTATGGTCAAACCAAAGTAGATGCCGTAAAGCTTGAAGGCGGAAAAGAAAAGGCGGATATTGTCAAATACTTGAGTCAAAATGCTATAGCAGTCTTTGGGCATGTGGGCTTAAAGCCTCAAAGCGCTAGACAGGAGGGCGGATACAGCGTAAAAGGCAAAAATGAGGATGAAAAAAGATCAATAATAGAAGATGCTTTAGCGCTTGAAACAGCAGGTGCCGTTGGACTCATAATCGAAGGCGTAAAACCTGATGTTGCCTCTGAGATAACAAAAAAGCTTAAGATCCCAACCATTGGTATAGGAGCAGGGGTTGATTGTGACGGGCAAGTGCTTGTATGGAGTGATATGTTGGGACTTTATGATAACTTCTTGCCAAAATTTGTAAAAAGATATATAGACGGCAGCGGTATCGTTAAAGATGCTATAAAACAATATGCAGCCGAAGTTAAAGATGTTTCATTTCCAAACGAAAAATTTACATATTAGGAGAATATATGAGAAATAAAATTTTTATAAGTTTATTGACCGCATCCAGTCTGTTTTGGACAGGATGCGGAGTATCGCAACTGGGAAGTAGTGTCTCGTTGGCCGGCAAACAGAGCGGACAGTTAGAAAGCGGTTTGCCAAAACCTCTTGCTCACGCAAGAAATACAGATTCAACTACTAGAAAAATAGAAAGCGCATTTGCAAAAAGCAGAGATTTGGATAAAACATACATATACGCTGATAGAGACAGCTCAAATATACTATTGACAGGTATTGTTGCAAACGAAAAACAAAAATTTATTGCAAGTGCGATCGCAAATTCATTTGTAACAACGGGAATAGTAGTAAACAGAGTAGAGATATACAAACCAAGTGCGGCAAGTCCAATGCCTTCAAAAATGGCACAGACAAAAAAATAGATGCAAAGAATTGTTGAGATAGAAAAATTTGAGAGTGATAGCAATATAGAATTTTCGCTTAGACCTATAGAGTGGAGAGAATATATAGGTCAGGAAAAGATCAAAAAAAATCTTCAAGTTTTTATAGAAGCCAGCCTTAAAAGAGCTGAAGCGTTGGATCATATCCTATTTTTTGGTCCTCCTGGGCTTGGCAAGACCACTTTGGCAAACCTTATCTCTATTCAGATGCAAACAAATATCAAGACAACAGCGGCTCCAATGATAGAAAAAGCAGGAGATCTGGCAGCTCTTCTGACCAATATAGAAGAGGGTGATGTACTCTTCATTGACGAGATACATCGCCTAAGTCCTGCTGTTGAAGAGATTCTCTATCCTGCAATGGAAGATTTTAGGCTTGATATCATTATAGGCTCAGGGCCTGCCGCACAATCTGTTAAAATAGACTTGCCTCGTTTTACGCTTATCGGCGCAACTACAAGAGCAGGAATGATCTCCAATCCCCTAAGGGATAGGTTCGGTATGCATTTTAGAATGCAATTTTACGATCAAAATGAACTTGCAGCCATTATAGAGCAAGCTGCATATAAACTCGGCAAACCGACTAAAAGCGATTCTGCTCTGGAAATTGCAAAAAGAAGCAGAGGTACACCAAGAGTAGCTCTTAGATTACTAAAGCGTGTAAGAGATTTTGCAGAAGTTGCAAATGAAAGCGAAATTACACTTGCCACTACAAAGTATGCTCTTAATGAGCTAGGAGTAAATACTTTGGGATTTGATGAGCAAGATTTAAAGCTTTTAGACCTGCTTCTAAGCGCCAAAGGCAAACCGATGGGTCTATCAACTATTGGAGCGGTATTGAGCGAGGATGAGGGGACGATAGAAGATGTGATAGAGCCTTACTTGATCGCAAACGGTTTTATAGAAAAAACAGCCAGAGGACGCATAGCGACACAAAAAAGTTATGAGTACTTTAGGCTGCAAAGTCCACATGATGACACGGGAGGTCTTTTTGAATAATTATATGACTCTATTTTTGATAGGCTTAGCAACCCTTGGAGCATACACCATTTATCAGCCTTTTTTGCTTCCAGCCGTTATTGCTATACTGCTTTATATGGCAACATATAATATATCAAATAAGCTTGAAAGATATTTTAAAAGAAGATGGATATCGGCAATGCTTATAACGCTATTTTTGCTATTCGCTATTTTTGCTCCTATGGTATATCTGACAACGATCGGTATGAAATATATTTCAACAATTGATCAGAATATAGTTTTGCAAGTTATAGAAAATATAAAAACATCCACAAAAGATATCCCATATATAGGTATATTGACGGAAAAAAACTTAAATACGGACAAGATTTTGTTGCAACTCAAAGAATCGAGTGGCTATATAACAAATTTCGGTCAGGCAGGACTCGGATTTGTTAAAAATACTCTATTTGTACTTGTTTTTTATTATTTTATAAACTTTTACGGCGATAAGATATTTGCTATCATAAGTTCTTTTTTGCCACTTTCTGAGAGCAATAGTTCAAAAATGATACAAGATATATCGGCAACTATGGAAGTTGTATTCTACTCCACCATTGCCACTGCCATATTTGAGGGGATTTTATTTGGAATACTAGCGACTTTCTTTGGTTTTGATGGACTTTTATTTGGCATAGTATATGGCTTCGCATCTCTTATACCGATAGTAGGAGGTGCAATCGTGTGGTCGCCTTTGAGTTTGTATCTTTGGTCAAACGGAGATTCTCATAGCGCTTTGATGCTGGCTGTTTTATCAATAGTTATCATTTCCATCATCGCTGATACATTTATAAAACCTATAATCATAAAAATAATTAAAAAAGATTTTCTGAAAAGTTCTGTAGAGATAAATGAACTTGTTATATTTTTTGCCATAATTGCAGGAATGAGCAGTTTCGGTTTTTGGGGTATTATCCTAGGACCTGCTATGACATCTTTTTTTATAGCAATGATGAAGATATATTTAAAACAAAATACAAAGTTGGATTAGCAGCGTATTTTATTTCTACTTTTGCATCCAGTCATCATTTTTTGAGTCACCGTCTGTGGTTTTCAATAGTAAAGTAACGGTCTCCAATTCTTCATTTAGGGAGCCATCGTTCAACTGCTTCATTTCGCCTTGGTAGTATGTTTTAAATTTACTAAATATCTCTTTATAGTTTTTTGAAACAGTTAAACTGCAAGAGCCTCTTTCCCACTCAGACATAAATGAATATATCGGATGAAGAGTAGGATATATCAAAACCCTTTTTTCTAGCATGATAGGTTTTTCATATATCCATTTTGGTTTATCATTGCATGATGCTCTTGTATCTATGAGCCAGTTTTTCATCAAACTCACATAGTTGCTTAGAAGTATAGCTTTAGATATACCGCTGTTCTTGCTGTTCGTGAGGTATACGCTTTGTTCATTTGTATGGGGTTTGCCATCAACATCTTTATAATTTGCTACAAGCTTGATGTTTTGGTTATTTACTCTATCGTTTTTATTTAATTTAAGCAGTATCACACCGCCTTTTGTAGCTTCATTTGTTGCACGCGAAGGAAAAAGAGTGTTTACTTTCATAATTTCACCCGTTGCAAGGTTTGCCTCAGGAGAGCCGTAAACGCCTGCTATAGTGTAGGCATTGCTGTCAAGTTTAAGTGACAGATCATATATACAAGAGGCGTTACCATATAAAGAAACTCTTCATCTAAAAGTTTGCTAAATTTTTCAGATGAGTGTACGCTGTGGTAGTTAGCCCCTTTTATTTTACTCACATACTCTACAAGGTCATTGTTGAAATCTACCCCAATGCCTATAAATGTTGTATGTATTCCTTTTTCGCTTGCTTCTTTTGCCATTCCAAAAAGACCATCTTTGTTAAGTTCTCCTGTATTTGGCATGGCATCCGTTAAAAAGATGATACGATTTTCATAGTTGGTGTCTTTTGGAATATTTTCAAAGAGTTCAAGTCCTGATTTGTATCCGGCACTCCAGTTTGTGCCGCCCCTGTCTGTTATGTCCAGTATATGTTTTTTAACTTTTCCCTGATCTCTCTCTGTAACACTTTTGAGCTTTAATGCCCTATAAGCTCTGTCATCAAAAAGGACCATACCGCTTCTGTCATTATTCTTTAGATGTGAGAGCATCGCAACAATTGACTCTTTTGCTATCTGTATTTTATTTTTATATTCATTGTTTTTATTTTGCCCATCATAATAATACCTATCAAAACTGCTTCCCATGGAGCCTGATATATCTAAAACAACTACAAGATTTAATTTTTTCCTTTTAAATTCATTCTGTTTTATATCGCTATTTAGACCTATGCTTAAGTAAATTTCTTCATCTTTTGTAAAAGGATTTATTCTTGTTGCACTGTTGTAGCTAGGACAAAAAAGCTCTTTGCATTCGCCCTTTAGAGCAGTATCAAAGAAATGACCATAAAAGACACCCTCATAAGTGATAGAGTTTATTTTCGGTAAATATCCATTTTGTATATTTTCTTTGAAGTTGTTTGCGTCTTTTGCGCCGCCTATACTTAGTCCTATGTTGCCGCCTTTTGTCATTGCCATTGGGGCAGGTGAAGGTATCATCATAGGAGATGCCATAGCTGACGGCATTACCATTTTGTCTGTATAAATTTCTGTGGCATTATATTCCCAGTCATCAACAACTTTAGCAGATATATTTGTTACCAAAATCAAGCATAAGCTTATCGCTATAAAAAATAACTTTTTCATCAGAAATCCTTGATGTAATATCAAAAAATTATACCATATAAATTTATGGATATTGTAGATTTTAACTCATTGTGCTATAATCCACGCTATGGAAAAAGAGATAGAAGTTTCAAAAATCGCAAATTTGCCGACAAAGTACGGCAACTTCAATATCAAAGCCTATAAAGACGGCTGTCAAGAGCATTTAGCCATTATGAGCAAAAACTTTTTTGAGCTTGAAGCGCCTTTGGTTAGAATTCATTCAGAGTGTTTAACCGGCGATACATTTGGAAGCCTTAAGTGTGACTGTAAAAACCAGCTTCATTTAGCGCTTGAGCTTATAGCAAAAGAAGGCGGAGTTGTCATATATCACAGACAAGAGGGAAGAAACATAGGACTTGTAAATAAAGTCAATGCATATTGTCTGCAAGATGAAGGATACAATACGGTAGAAGCCAATGAAAAGTTAGGCTTCAAAGCTGATGAGAGAGAATATAGCGCTGTCAAATTTATCATCGAAGATCTAGAGATCAAAAAGATGAAGATCATAACTAATAACCCTAGAAAATTAGGTTTTCTTGATGAACTTGATGTGGAGATAGTTGAAAGAATACCAGCCATCACTCTAAAAAATGTGCATAATGAAAAGTATCTAAAAGTAAAAAAAGAACAGATGGGACATCTTCTTTGAAGGCATGGAAAAGTTGGATCTGCGTAAACTTTTAGATAACAATGATATAGATATATCATCTGTTAGTATTGATAATTTAGAAAAATTTAGCGATATTCTTTTGGAATGGAATAAGATACACAATCTAACAGGAGCCAAAGACAAAAAAAGCGTATATGAAAATATCATAGATGCCTTTTATCCTGTAAGTTTTATAGATTTTCCAAAAAGTATTCTTGATGTTGGCACCGGTGCGGGGTTTCCCGGGCTTGTGCTGGCAATCGTAAAAGAAGAGAGTCATTTTACATTATGTGAACCGCTTAAAAAAAGAGCAGCATTTTTGAGATTTGTCGTAACTATGTTAGGACTTTCTAATGTTACGATTATTGCAAAAAGAGTAGAAGAGTTGGGTAATATTTGTTTTGATTTGATAACTTCTAGAGCAGTTACAAATACAAAATTGCTGTTAGATATTACAAAAGATCAAAGAGGCGCCGATACAAAGTATCTGCTGTACAAAGGAAGTCTTGTTTTTGAAGAGATAGAGGATATATCTGATTGTGAGCTAAAATATGATATATTTACTAAAAATAAGAGAAATTATCTTTATATAAAGAGTATGAATGTGGTTTAAAGTAATTGTTTTTGCCGTGGCGATTTTTGGTATCTATCTATTATTAAGAAACAAACTAGGACTTAATGAACAAAAAAAAGAAAGCGCGCAAAACTTGCTTGAGTGTGAAGAGTGCGGCGCATATTTTACAAAAGATGACGGCGTGAGATTTGGCGGTAAAAGTTACTGTTCTAAAGAGTGCAGAGATAAAGTGAAGGGTTGATATGCTTCTTTTTGGTCATCCGCTAATTCAAACAGAGCAGTGGTTTAGAGTTGATTTATTGAGCAGTATTGGCTCAACAACCCCAAATTGTACAATTGTTATTGCGGATATAGAAAAGTATGCCGATATTGCTAGGCATTGCAAAGAAAACGGCGTTGATTTTGCTTGCGAAGTTAACTCTATCAGAGAAGCGGTTATCGCAAATGCCCTAAATGCTGATTATATTTTATGTCGCGATAAGATACAAGCCGTTGAAATTCAAAAAGTTGCAAACGAGTATCTGTGGAGCGCAAAGGTTATATCTATCATCGATGATGAAAACGATATAGAAAATATCGCCAAACTTGGAATTGACGGTGCAGTAATAAATAGTCACATAAAGTCTTGTTTGCCAAAATAACAAGGATGAAATCAAAAATACTTTCACTCGATAGAAATATTTTAACACTTGGCGCAAATAGTTTTTTTACAGATTTTTCTACAGAAATGATACTGCCACTTTTACCTATATTTATGGATAGATTTTTGCATGCAAGCAAGTCTGAGATCGGATTTATCGAAGGTTTAGCAGAGTTTGGCGTAGCAATGCTTATAGGATTGAGCGGATTTTATTCCGATAAAATAGGAAAAAGAAAAAGCATAACCGTTTTTGGTTACGGGCTGTCAAACCTTATAAAGCCTCTTGCTTTTTTAGCCTCAAGCACAACTATGATAGCAATGGTCAGGGTTGGCGATCGTATAGGAAAAGGAATTAGGTCTGCTCCAAGAGATGCGCTTATCAGCCAATCAACACCAAAAAATATCAGCGGCTTTGTGTTCGGGCTTCATAAAATGATGGATGGAGCAGGAGCATTGGCGGGTTCATTGTTTGCTTTTTTGGTTCTTTGGTATCTTGGAAGCAGTGAAGAGACATTTAGAATGATATTTCTTTTTAGCGTAGTTCCTGGGCTAATATCAATGGCAATCTTGATATTTTTACTTTTTGACAAACCTTTTGTTCCTTCAGGCGAGAAGCTTTTTAGACCTTCACAGCTACCATTTGAGTTTTATTTGATAGTTCTATTCCAAGGGCTTTTTTCTTTGGTGGCTATGAATTATTCTTTTATGATACTAAAAGCAGAAGATAACGCAATGCCGCTTGCAATCATACCGCTTGCCTATGCTCTTTACAATCTTTGTATATCATTTTTTGCCATCCCGATAGGCAATCTTGCCGACAAGGTCGGCAAACCTGCAATGCTTAGCGCAATCTATCTGGCTTTTGGGCTTAGCGCGTTTTTTATTAACACTGAGATAGAATATGCCTCATGGATAGCATTTGCTATTTATGGATTTTTTGGCGGCGGTTTTAACTCTTTGGCAAAAGCAATAATTTCAGATATGATACCGGTAAACCTCAAAGCCACTGCTTATGGGGTTTATTATAGTTTTATTGGTATCTGCACATTTTTATCATTGTATTGCGCCGGTGTTATTTGGGACAAATTCGGGTCGCAATTATTATTTGATATAGTGACTTTTGGTTCCGTGTGCCTCGCTTTACTTTTGTTTTTAAATAGAAAAAGATGGCAATAGAGATTTATACCAGATAAGTGTATAATTTATAAAATTATTTTTTTCTCAAAGGCTTTAAATGAAATGGGAAGATAGAGAAGAGAGTCAAAATGTTGACGACAGGAGAGGAAGAGCAAGAAGCGGATGGTTTAAAAGAGGGTTTGAGATAGGTACGATAGAAGCCTGCAATACTTTTGAGTAAGAGCAATACAAAAGATAGTTATAACCTTTATGATTTTTTAAAAGGATAGAAGATCTCCAAATTTATAAGATTTTTCAATGAGATCGGCATAGAAGATACAAACCTTGTCGGAGGTAAAAATGCTTCGCTTGGAGAAATGTATCAAAATCTCACCCCTTTTGGCATACACATACCAAATGGCTTTGCTATTACCGCTGAAGCTTATTGTCATATATTGGATATCAATAATGCTTGGGAAAAACTTCACGCTCAACTTGATGTGATCGATTATAGCGATGTACCTCAACTGCAACAAAAAGGTAATGCTTGCAGAGAAATCATTATGGATTGCATATTGCCAATAAATCTTGTGGACGAGATCAATAAAGCCTACAGTGCATTAAAATCCGAATACGGAGAAAATGTTACATTAGCAGTAAGGAGTTCAGCAACAGCAGAAGATTCACCAAAAGCTTCATTTGCCGGTCAAAATGAAACATATCTCAATATAAGCACACTAGAATCACTCATAGATGCCTATAAAAAATGTCTTGCTTCTAATTTTACGGATAGATCCTTGCATTATAAATATGATTATGGCTTTGATCCTTTGAAAGTATATTTAAGTGTTGTTGTAATGAAGATGGTTAGAAGCGATATTGGAACAAGCGGCGTAATGTTCTCATTGGATCCTGAGACCGGTTTTAGGGATGTGGTTTTTATAAATGCTGCTTATGGACTTGGGGAAACGGTGGTTCAAGGAAGCGTAGAGCCTGATAGCTTTTATGTTCATAAGCCTGCCTTTATCAGGGGATATCGCCGCGTACTAAAAAGAAGTCTTGGGTCAAAAATGATACAAATGGTATTTTCAAATGAGCTTAGAAGCGATAGTGTATCCAAACAATCTACTCGCACTATAGAAACATTACCAAAAGCGCAAAAACAGTTTTGTATATCAGATGATGATGTGATGATATTGGCTCAATATGCCATTAAAATAGAGGAGTATTATTCTAAAAAAGCCAGATTCTATAAACCTATGGATATTGAATGGGCAAAAGATGGAACTGACGGGCAAATATATATGATACAAGCGCGTCCTGAAACGATTGAGTCTAGAAAAGAGACATCTAAGCTGCGGATATATAAACTAAAAGAGCGCTCTAGGATTTTGACAGAAGGAAGCGCTGTCGGCACCAAGATAGGCGCAGGAAAAGTTCGTAAAATATCAAATAGCAAAACATTTGATGAATTTAAAGCAGGAGATATTTTGGTTGCCGATACGACGAGTCCTGATTGGGAACCTATCATGAAAAAGGCTTCGGCGATCGTTACAAATAGCGGCGGAAGAACATGTCATGCCGCTATTGTATGCAGAGAGCTCGGGATCCCTGCTATTATAGGAACAAGAAATGCTACTGATATATTAAGCGATGGACAAGAAATCACAGTAAGCTGCTCAGAGGGAGAAAGAGGATTTGTATACGAAGGAGAGCTGGAGTATGAGATCGTAATAGTGGATCTAGGCAGTATACCAAAAACAAAAACACAGATAATGATGAATCTCGGCAATCCTGATATGGCATTATCTTTGGCATCTTTTCCAGTGGATGGCATAGGATTGGCGCGGATGGAATTTATTATCAGTAATTCTATCAAAGCTCATCCGATGGCTCTTATATATCCTGATAAAACAGACAAGCAGACACAAGAAGCTGTTCGTAAACTCTCTTTTGCTTACAAAGATAATGAGGATTTCTTTATTAAAACACTTTCCGAAGGTGTTGCAATGCTTGCTGCTTCGGTTTATCCAAAACCATGTATTGTGAGGATGAGCGATTTTAAAACAAACGAATATGCTTCGTTGATGGGAGGAAATTTTTTTGAATTTGAAGAGGCAAATCCAATGATAGGTTTTCGCGGAGCAGCACGTTATACACATCCTGCGTATGAGAAAGGCTTTGGATTGGAGTGCCGCGCGATGAAGCGCGTAAGAGAAGAAATGGGATTTGAAAATGTGATTTTGATGATCCCTTTTTGCCGAAGAGTCCAAGAAGGCAAAGCAGTACTCGAGCTAATGGAAAAGCATGGATTAAGAAGAGGAGAAAGTGGTCTTAAGATCTATATGATGTGTGAAATCCCAAATAATATTATTCTGATAGATAAGTTTAGCAAGCTTTTTGATGGATTTAGTATAGGGAGCAACGATCTTACGCAGCTTATGTTAGGCGTTGACAGAGATAATGAAATCGTAGCATTTGATTATGATGAGCGCGATGAAGGAGTTATGAAGATGATCGAGATGGCGATAGAAGGAGCCCAAAAAAATCATAAACATATCGGCATATGCGGGCAAGGTCCTTCAGATTATCCTGATATGGCAGAAGAGCTGGTAAAAAAGAACTTACAGTCCATAAGCCTTAACCCAGACAGTATATTGAAAACTATACAGCTTATCAATATGATTGAATTTAAACAACAAATAGATTAAAATGGCAGATAAACTTTTCTTGCCATCTCTTCATACTCATCTCTGGCATTGCTGTCCAATGTTATGCCACCGCCACTTTTATAAACGAGCCTAGTTGCGGCTTGCTCTATAAACCTTATCATAACTGCTGATTTGAGTGTTTCGCCGTCATATATACCAAATATACCGCTATAAAATCCTCTATTATGATTCTCTATGCGGTTTATGATATCTAGTGTGCTTTTTTTGGGAGTGCCACTGATAGATCCTGCCGGTGTGAGCAGATCCAAAATATCTCCTACATGCTCGTGCCAGTTTGGATTTAGAGAGCCGCTTATGTGTGAACTTACCTGTAAAAGATTTTGATTTCCGGCTTTTATCTCATCAATGTATCTAAAGGAGTTTACTTTTATATTGTTTGCAACTATTCCAAGATCATTTCTCATTAGATCAACTATCATAGTATGTTCTGCGAACTCTTTTTTGTTTGAGAGTATCGCTTCTTTTGCTCCATTGATGGATGCATCGATAGTTCCTTTCATAGGAAATGTTGAGATGATATTATCTTTTACCTCTATAAACTTTTCAGGAGAAAAGCATATAAAGTTATCTTTGAAGTAGAGTTTGTATTTTGCTTTTGCGCGGTCAAATATCTCTTTTAAGTTCAAATCAGTTTTTATAGGTGTAGAAAATGTGAGGTTAAGTAGATATGTGTTGCCGTTTTTGATCTCATCTATGACTTTGTCAAATGACTTTTTGTAATTTGAAAAAGAAGCAGGACCTTTTTCAAATTGATATGGTTTTGACAACGGAGTAGGTGTATAATTTCTACTGTTCTCTACTTTGTAGTATATGTCATTTTCTAGTTTGTCTAAGGGGGAGCAAAAGATACTTTTTTTGTCATATGAGATGATAAATAAAAAAGGTATTTTTGAGCTGCCTAATTTGTTTAAGGTAGAGAAATCTTCGTTAAAATCACTCATTATGAGTCAAGCAGCAAAAGTTTTAAAACAGCCATTCTCACAAAAAGACCGTTTGTTACTTGAGTTAAAACTTTACTTCTGGGATCGCTTAGTATCTCATCGCTTATGTCAATATTTCTCATCACAGGTCCAGGGTGCATGATGATGACATTTCTGTTGCCTATATTTTCTTTTGTTAGGCAGTAATGCGAAGCATAAGTTTCATAATCTTCAAATATTGGTTTATTGTGCCTCTCCAGCTGAGCTCTAAGACTCATAATACAGTCAACATCATCAAGTACATCTTTAAGTTTTTCAAACTTTGGTAAATTTGTATCACACGGCATAAATTGCTCGGGCGCAATTAGAGATATTTTGACACCAAATCTGCTAAACAGGGCAATCGCGCTACTAGCCACTCTTGAGTTTACGATGTCACCCACAATGGCTATTTTTATCCCCTCTAAATTTCCAAAATGTTCTTTCAGCGTAAAAAGATCCAATAGCGCTTGTGTGGGATGGGCAAAATTACCACTTCCTGCATTTAGTAGTGGAGTGAGATCGAAGTCTGCAAACTTTTGTGCCAAAGCATTATCGCTATGTCTGATGATAACGCCATCAGGCTGCATCGCAGCGATGTTCAAAAAAGTATCTTCAAGTGTTTCTCCTTTGCTAGTACTGCTTTTTGAAGGATCTAGATGAACAACACTAGCTCCAAGTCTTTTTGCAGCTATTTCAAAAGAACTTCGCGTTCTTGTAGAATTTTCAAAAAATAGTGTAAAAAGAAGCTTATTTTTGAGAAGAGCAACAGGTTTTTGTTGGAGTTTAAAACGCGCTGCATCTTCTAATATCTGTTTGCTCTGCTTTGTAGTTAAATCATCAGTGGTTATGAGATGCTGCATAGATTCCTCCATATATAATAAAAATTATATCCAATGATATGTAAAACTATGGTTTTTATGTTTTGGGACAATTATCCCCATAAGTTGTTGTGCTAGTCATCTTTCCATCTCCTTTTCAAGCTGATTTGCTATTTCGATGCTACCCATCCCATTTGCCTTTATTATCATGTTCAAACATCTTTTTTTATCTTGGGAACATATATTATCTAAAAAAATTCAGAATATTATAGGTAGTGTATCTGTTAGATTTTTAAAGTATTATTAAACCATCTTGACAAAATGAATTAAAAAGAATATAATTGAATAAAATATTTAAAAAGGATTTTTGTGAAAACTGTAACAATGAGAGTTGACGATACAATTTATCAGATGATAAAACTAGCAGCAGAGGGACAAAGACGAAATATATCAAATTTTATTGAATTTGCCACTATGCAATACCTCACATCATCCCAATATGTTGATGATAGCGAAATGAACGAAATTTTAAATGACAAAGAGTTGGTTAAAAATCTAAAACTTGGGCTAAAAGAAGCAAAAAGCGGAGAATATAATATTGTTTGAGATAGCAGAAACAAAAAATTTTAAAAAGATAAAAGCAAAGCTAGAGCCAAAACTCTATCAAAAAATTCTCAACAATGTATATCCTCAGCTAAAATCAAATCCATTTTATGGAACAAATATCAAAAAACTAAAAGGTGAATTTGAGGGATATTATAGATACAGAGTTGGAGATTATCGACTTTTTTATATTATCGAAAATGAAAAAATATTAGTTATCGTAACTGATTTTAGACATAGACAAAGTTCTTATGATTAAATCTGTTTATTGACATATTCTTTTGTAAATGTGGCTAATCCATTTTCTACGCTCCACCAAGTCGGAAACTCTTTATCATAATATGGTTTTGTCACAAAATCAAAAGTTTGGACATCATTAAAAACATTTACACACCAGTCAAATGAAAGTTGTCTATTTTGTAAAGCTTCCATTGACAAAAGAGTATCATTGATTGATCCAAGGTGAGATGAGGTTATCAAAAGTGCATGAGCATCAAAAATGCTTATCAAATCTATCATTTTAAGCTCTTTTGTTATAGGCGTCATTAGCCCGCCAGCTCCTTCAATAAGGACAATATCGCCAAGAAGTGATAATTTCTCAAAGTCACTTTTTAGTTTTGATATATCTATCTCTTTTTTACCTTTTGCAACATACGGCGAGGCAGGTAAAGTAAATGTATATGATGTGATATCGTATGGTGTCAATGAGTCTAGATTTGCATTTACACTTTGTGCTTTTTTTAAAAGCTCTTTAGCATCACTTGGAGTATCTTTAACTCCAGTTTCGATAGGTTTATATACAACTGGTTTTAATCCAAGCTTTGAAAACTCTTCAATTAGTTGTAGTGTAGTATGTGTTTTTCCTGCATCAGTATTTGTTGCGGTTATAAAAATAGGTTTCATTTGCATTTTTTTGCTTATTTTGGTATAAGATTATCTATATAATATTTTACCATAAAAAGGAAAAATCATTGCCTAAGATAGATTTGGAACTAGAAAGCATGTATGAGCTTGAAGAACCTAAAAAATACAAAGTAGTACTGCATAATGATGATTATACTACCATGGATTTTGTTGTTTTTGTTCTTACTTCCATATTTCGCAAAACTTCAAGCGAGGCAACAAAAATAATGATAGAGGTTCATGAAAAAGGAAAAGGCATGTGCGGAGTATTTACAAAACAGATAGCAAGCGCAAAAGTTGAGCAGGTAGCAAAAACGGCTAAACAAAACAGCTTTCCGCTACTTGCTACCCTTGAAGCATTATGATGATAATGATAACTGAGGCGCCAACCGAAGCTTTAGTGAAATGAATTGAATGAGAAGCTTTGCTTTGAATTCAAGAAGAAAGGATTAATATGTATAGTCAAAAATTAAAAGATATATTTGAAGACGCTCTTGATTTTGCGATAGAAAATGACCATGAGTATATTACGATAGAACATATTCTCTATTCGATAGCGCAATCAAATGTCGGCAAGGAGATTTTGGCAGCACTTGGCGTAGAGGCGGATTTTACGATAAAGCTTGAAAAGTATATAAATTCAAATACACCCAAAGTCAAAGGTATTACAGATCCTTTGGAGACACCAACGCTAAGAGAGGCACTAGGCGATATGCTCTCTCATATACAAAGCTCCGGAAAAAAAGAGGCAGATATCGGAGATATGCTCGCTTCCATATTTTTACAAGATGAATGTTACGGGGTTTATCTGCTTAGAAAGCAAGGAGTTGAGAGACTTGATATATTAGAAGTTATCTCTCACGGTAATTTTGATACCGAGTCGCAAGAAGAGATATCGGGTGAAGAAGATGATGGCAGGTCGGCGTTAAAAAGTTATTGTTTAGACTTAACCGAGATTGCAAAAGAGGGTAAGATAGATCCCGTCATAGGAAGAGAAAAAGAGATCGAGAGAACCATGCAAACACTTTGCCGCAGAAAGAAAAACAATCCTCTTTTGGTAGGCGAAGCAGGAGTTGGTAAAACAGCGATAGTAGAAGGACTGGCGTTAAAGATCATAAACAACGAAGTGGCGGAAGTTTTAAAGGATCATAAGATTTTTGCACTTGATATGGGAGCGCTCGTTGCAGGAACAAAATTTAGAGGTGATTTTGAAAAAAGACTAAAAGGTGTTTTAGGCGAAATAGGCATGCTTCCTAATTCTATACTTTTTATAGATGAGATCCATATGATAGTAGGTGCAGGAGCAACAAGCGGAGGAAGCATGGATGCTTCAAATTTGCTAAAGCCCGCGCTTGCTAGAGGAGATCTTAAATGCATTGGAGCAACCACTTACGCAGAGTTTAGAAATTTCTTTGATAAAGATAAAGCTTTGAGCCGCAGATTTGCAAAAATTGATATAAACGAACCAAGCTTTGAAGATACATTGGCAATACTTAAAGGGGTAAAATCCAAATATGAGGATTTTCACCATATTAAATTCAGCGATGATGCGCTTAAAAGAGCAATAGAACTCTCTGTTAGATATATCCACGATAGATTTTTACCTGATAAGGCTATGGATATTATAGATGATGTCGGAGCAAAGTGTGTGTTGGAGCAAAAAAGAGATATTACGATAACCGCAGATGATATAGAAGAGAATCTCTCTCTAGCATTATCATTGCCGCTTGGAGCGCTTAGAAGCAACGATACCTTGAAACTTGCAAATATTCAAAGTGAGTTAAAATCACATATCATAAATCAAGATAAAGCTATAGAAGCCCTTGTAAGCGCTATAAAAAGATCATATGCGGGTCTTAACGATGAGCATCAACCAATCGGGAGTTTTCTCTTTGTCGGACCGACAGGAGTCGGTAAAACGGCTTTGGCCATAGAACTTGCTAAAGCTATGGGGATGCATTTTGAAAGATTTGATATGAGTGAGTATATGGAGAAACATACCATAAGCAGACTCATAGGCTCTCCGCCGGGATATGTAGGATTTGAACAAGGCGGGCTTTTAACGGAGATCATTAAAAAACATCCACACTGTGTTCTTTTGCTTGATGAGATAGAAAAAGCTCATCCGGATATGCTTAACATTCTGCTTCAAGTTATGGATAATGCAACACTTACGGATAACAATGGAACAGTAAGTGATTTTAGTCATGTGATTCTTGTCATGACATCAAATCTTGGAACAAAAGAAGCAAATATAATGGGTTTTGCCAAAGATGCGTCTTCAAAAACAGATAACGCGCTAAAAAACTTTTTTTCTCCGGAGTTTAGAAATAGGTTGAGCGCCGTCGTGGAGTTTGAGCCTCTTGATTTAGATAATTTGGTTAAGATAGTAGAACTAGAGATAGATAAGCTAAATATGACTTTGAAATTTAAAAATATAAAACTTACTATAACGTCAAAAGCCAAAGAGCATATAGCAAATAGAGGATATGACGCTATGTATGGAGCTAGGCATATCAGAAGAGTTGTTGATGATCTTATAAAAGATAGGCTTAGCGATGAGATACTTTTTGGTAGACTTAAAGATGGCGGTCAAGTAAAAGTAGGATTTGAAAAAAACAGCTTAACTTTTGCTATTTCGTAAAATGGAAGAGATATTTGCTATAAATGAATTAGGGATGGATCATATATTTCCAAATCCTAGGTTTGCATGTGATGAGGGGCTTTTGGCATATGGCGGTGATTTATCTCCAAATAGATTGCTTAGTGCATATCGTAAAGGAATATTTCCTTGGTTTAGCCAAAATGATCCGATTTTTTGGTGGTCGCCAAATCCGAGACTTGTGCTTTTGCCAAATGATTTTAAAGTTTCAAAATCTCTATCTAAAACTATAAAAAGCGGCAAGTTTGAAGTCAGATTTGATCATGATTTCAAGAGTGTTATAAAAAACTGCGCAACAACTCCGAGATTTGGACAAAACGGCACATGGCTTACCTCTCAGATGCAAGAAGCATATATTGAGCTTTTTAATATGGGGTTTGCGCATAGTGTTGAGAGCTATATGAACGGTAAACTTGTCGGCGGGCTTTACGGTATTGCAATGGGAAAAGGTTTTTTCGGCGAGTCTATGTTTGCTCATGAAAGTGACGCTTCGAAGGTTGCTCTTAAAACATTAAGTGATGTTTTAGCTTGCAAAGGTTATGATTTTATTGACTGTCAAGTAAGAACCGAACACCTAATAAGCCTAGGTGCCGTAGAGATCGGCAGAGATGATTTTCTTGATAGATTGAAACTTACATTACAAAAGCCAAGCGATATAGGAAGTTGGCAAGAATTTATATAGGATTATGAATGGTAAATAGAGATATTGGCTACTCTTTGTGGTTGGATTTTATAGAGCGAGATTTTTTAAAGACACAATTTTCGGAACTTATAGAAAAAGGCATCATCAACGGCGCTACAAGCAATCCGGCTATTTTTTCAAATGCCATCATCTCTTCTCCCGCATATAAAGAGCAGTTGGCAACGCTAAAAGATAAAACTCCAAAAGAAAAATATGAAGCGCTTGCAATTGAAGATATAAAACTTGCCGCACAGCTTTTGAGACCGCTTTATGATAAAGGCAATGACGGGTTTATAAGTTTGGAAGTAGATCCATATTTGTGCAATGATACAAAAGCAACCGTAAGCGAGGCAAAAAGATTATTTAAAGCTGTCGGCGAACCTAATGTAATGATGAAGATCCCTGCTACAAAAGCAGGGTATAGCGCTATGAGGCAGCTTTTGGCTACCGGAATTTCTGTAAATGCAACTTTGATATTTTCTCTCTCACAGGCTAGAAAATGCTTAAAGGCTATGAAAAAAGGATTGGCGCTTTTTGAAAACAGCGGCGGCAGAAGAGCAGAAGGCGTTATATCTATATTTGTGAGCAGATTTGATAGAGAACTTGATGATAAATTAAAAACTTTTGGCATAAGCGGCACAAAAACAGGTATCTACAATGCCGCTAGAATTTACAGAGTGATAGAAAAAAATAAAGCGCCGAATGTCAGAGCACTATTTGCAAGCACTGGAGTAAAAGAGCCAAGCGATCTGCCGAAAGATCACTACATAAGAGAGCTTCACGGAAGACATTGCATTAACACTGCTCCTCTTGCAACCATAAAGGAGTATATAAAAATTCCTCAAGAGACTGAAACATTGCCGCTCGGCATTAAAGTTACAAAGCCGTATTTTGAAAAACTTGAAGCAAGCGGTATAGATATGCATGGTGTATATGATAAGCTCCTTGATGAAGGATTGAAAGCATTTGAAGATTCATTTGCAAAGATGCTGGATAGTTTAAAATAACAGAATGCAGCCAACCCCTTTAAAAAATCAATTTTTTGAGTGGCAGGATGATGTATTGGTTTTAAATATTCTTGGAACGCCTAACGCCAAACAAGATAAGATACTCAAACCAAAGGGCGCTCAGCTAAAAATAAGCGTCAAAAAAGCGCCTGAAGACGGAAAAGCAACAGAGTATCTGGTTAAATTCTTAGCCGGCGAGTTTAATGTGAGCAGTAGCGATATAGAAGTAGTTTATGGAAAAACAACTATCAATAAACAGTTCCGCATCAAATCTCCTAAAAAATTACCATCGATCATAGTAAAAACAATATAACTAAAGTATAAAATAAATTAGTTTAAATTTATTATTTGATTTTTTTCATTTATAATATTTTTTTCTTTTAATTTTTTTAAAATCCTAGAAAGTGTTTCAGGCGCAATATTTAGTTCATTTGCAATTTGGATTTTTCTTTTTTTTGAAAAAGCTTGTTCATTGTTTTTGATATAATTTAGTACATTTGTATTTGCATCAAAAATAATATTTTGATTAATAACATTTTCTAAAGTTTTTACCTTTTTTGTTAAAGATTTTATAATTGAAAATGAGAATTGAGCATCTGATTTTATCATATCTATAAAACAATCTCTTTGTATCATTAAAATCGTTGCCTCATTGCTTGTCACTTCTGATGTTGCAGGGAAAGCCATATCTTCTATTGCTGCCATTTCTGCTATGATACTTGGCGCACAAAAAGTACGTAATTGTATTTCATTGTCCTTGTGATCTCTTTTTGAAAGTTTTATACTTCCATCGAGTAATCCATAAACAAATTTTGGTTTTTCATCTTGGTAAAATAAGACATTACCTTTAAGCAGTTTTTTAACACTTGAGAAATTGGCTATCTGCTGCAATTTATCTAACGCAACTTCTGAGAATAGATCCAATTTTTTTAAATTTTCGATAAACATAAGTATATTTAACTTTTATTTTTATTAGATTTTGCTTAATGAAAATATTCTTGATCTGTGTCAATGTGATTATTTATATTTTAAAATACAATCACAATCACAATTTTAACTAAAAGGAGGAAAAGATGATTTTTTCAGATTCATTGGAATTGTTAGCATTTCACAATGTTGCTTATTCCATATATGCGTTTTTAATTATCTCG
>DYMX01000039.1 GCA_020721345.1 Sulfurovum sp. | reverse complement strand
TCTTCTTTGTGCAGCATTTCTTATTCGAGTAAGAGAGTCTGCAATTATATCTGTCATCATTCTTTTACTCCTTAATTACCAGCTAGCTTTACGCATACCTGGGATTAGACCTTCATTGGCCATTTTTCTTAAACACACACGACAAATACCAAAATCTTGATATACTGAGTGAGGTCTTCCGCAGATTGAACATCTTGTGTAAGCTCTTGAGCTAAATTTAGCTTTTCTTTGCTGCTTATTGATCATTGATTTTTTAGCCATTAGTTTCTCCCTTTAGCAAATGGCATACCAAGATTCTCTAAAAGAGTAAAAGCTTGTTTGTCATCTTCAGTGCTAGTAATGATAGTGATATTCATGCCGTGAGTTTTTATGATGTTATCATACACAACTTCAGGGAACATTAGCTGCTCTTGCAAACCAAAGTTATAGTTTCCTCTACCGTCAAATCCTCTTCTTGGCGTACCTCTAAAGTCTTTAACTCTTGGAAGAGCGATAGACACCAATTTATCAAAGAAGTTATACATATTTGCGCCTCTTAAAGTTACTTTAATGCCACTTGGAGAGCCTTCTCTGGCTTTAAAACCTGCAACTGATTTTTTTGCATTTATTATTATTGCTTTTTGACCTGCAATTAGTGAAATTGTATCTGCCATATTTTGGATAAGTTTTGTATCTTTACCCTCTTCGCCGGCACCTACGCTGATTACTATTTTTTCAAGCTTTGGTGTCTGCATCGCATTTTCTATACCACAAGCTTCTCTAAGGGCGGGAACGATGTCATTGTACTTTTGCTTCATTCTACTCATTGGATTATTCCTCTACTTTTTTTACATTAGAGATATGGATCGGCATTTCTTTGTTTGCAAATCCACCGTTTTTATTCTCTTCAGTTGGCTTGATAGCTTTTTTCGCTATTTTGCATCCTGCTACGATAACGGCATCTTTTTTTGTAAGAACTTGAAGAACTACGCCTGTTTTGCCTTTATCATCACCGGCGATGATAGTTACATTATCGCCTTTTTTGATCTTAAACTTTTTCATTACCATACCTCCGGTGCTAGTGAAACGATTTTCATAAATCCAGCATATCTAGTTTCACGGCTTACTGGTCCAAAAATACGAGTACCTATCGGCTCTCTTTTGTCGTCGATAATAACTGCTGCATTATCATCAAATCTGATCAAAGTTCCATTATCTCTATGAACCTCTTTTTTAGTTCTAACTACAACAGCTTTTACAACTTTACCTTTTTTAACTTTTCCGTTTGGCAAAGCTTTTTTAACTGAAGCGATTATAACATCGCCAACTGTTGCATATCTTCTTTTACTTCCGCCAAGTACCTTGATACACATAATTTCTTTAGCGCCGCTGTTGTCTGCTACTGTTAATCTTGTAAAACTTTGGATCATTAGATTTCTCCTCTTTTTACAATATTAAGCAATCTAAAGCTTTTGCTCTTTGATAGTGGTCTGCACTCAACAGCACTTACAACATCACCAACATTTAGTGTGTTTGCTTCATCATGTATAATATATTTTTTAAATCTTTTAACTGTTTTATGATATCTGGGATGTAATACTTTTCTTTCTACTAAAACAGTTGCTGATTTGTCTCCAGCTCTTTTAATGACTGTTCCTGTGATTTCTCTTTTTGGCATATCCAGTCCTTTATTTTGATCTCACAGCACTCAGGGCTGTTTGGATTCTTGCGATATCTTTTTTCGCATTTCTTAATTCACTTGTATTTGTTAACTGCATAGTTTTCAACTTTGCATTAAGTGTGAATAACTCTATTTTTTTAGCTTTTAGCATTTCTAAAAGTTCTGTTTCGTTTTTAGCTTCTAAATCAATATACTTCATTGCTATCCTTCAAAGAGATGATCTTAGTCTTAAATGGAAGTTTGTGACAAGCCAAAGTCAAAGCTTCTCTTGCCAACTCTTCACTTACTCCTGCCATCTCAAATATAATTCTACCCGGCTCGATATTCATAACCCATTTATCAACGCCGCCTTTACCTTTACCCATTCTTGTTTCAAGTGGTTTTGCAGTAATTGGTTTTGCGGGGAATACTCTGATCCAGCTTTTACCTTGTCTTGCAACTTTTCTTGTCATAGAGATACGAGCTGCTTCTATTTGTCTAGAATCAATTCTTCCGGCTTCAGTAGCTTTGATAGCAAATTCACCGAATTCGATTCTGTTACCGTTTTGAGCCATACCACGGTTACGACCCTTCATTACTTTTCTGTATTTACTTCTTTTAGGCAGTAGCATTTTTATCACCTCTTCTTCTAGCAGGTCTTCTGCTATCTCTTTGTTCTTCTTTTACTTCAGGCTGGATACCTTTTTGAAGCACTTCACCTTTAAATATCCACACTTTGATACCTATGATCCCATAGGTTGTATGGGCTTCAGCAAAACCGTAATCGATCTTAGCTCTAAGCGTATGAAGCGGAACTCTTCCTTCTAGATACCATTCTGTTCTAGCTATCTCTGCGCCGCCAAGTCTTCCGGCAACAGAAATTTTGATACCTTTAGCGCCTGATTTTAAAGCGCCTTGAATAACTTTTTTCATAGCTCTTCTAAAGGCAACCCTTCTTTCAAGCTGAGTAGCAATGCTCTCACTTGCTAGTTGAGCTGATGCTTGAGGACGCTTCTCTTCTTTTATATTAAGAGCGACATCTTTGCCAACCATAGCAGTAACTTTGTTTTTTAGTCTTTCTATATCTTCACCTTTTTTACCGATGATGATACCAGGTCTTGCAGTAACAAGTGTTATACGAACTTTTTTAGCTGTTCTTTCAATTATTATGTTGCTGATACCGGCAAAGAAAAGCTCTTTTTTAAGATATTTTCTGATCTTGTGATCTTCAGCTATAAAATTTACAGCTCTATCTTTTGCTGGGAACCATCTTGATTCCCAGTTTCTGTTTATTCCAAGTCTAAGACCAATAGGATTAACTTTTTGTCCCATTATGCATCCTTCTCGTCTGATTTTGTTGCTTCATCAGCTTTTTTTGCTTTTGGAGCAGCTTTTTTAGCCGGAGCTTTTTTAGGTTTCTCTTCTGTTGCGCTCTCTGCTTTTTTTGCAGGAGCTTTTTTTGCAGGAGCTTTTTTTACTTCCACAGCCTCTTCAACTTTTGCTTTAGGAGCGGCTTTTTTAGGAGCAGCTTCTTCTTTTCCGGCTGGAGCAACTTCTACAAGTATGTGAGAAGTTGGTTTCAATATTCTAGTTGCAGTTCCTCTAGCTCTTGGAGTCCATCTTTTGATATAAGACGCTCTGTCAACTCTACAGCTTGTAATCTCTACTTCTTGAGGTTCAAAGTCACCGTTTGCTACAGCTGAAGCGATAGCTTTAGATATGATGCCTGCTGCTTTGTTTGCCATAAACTCTAAACTTGCTATTGCAAGCTCAGCGTTCATGCCTTGTACTTCTTGCGCAATAAGTCTTGCTTTTGTAGGCGAAACTCTTACGTGTTTTATTAATGCTCTACTCATGATTTAACCTACCTTCTTCTGAACAGTGCCTTTATGGCCTTTGAATGTTCTTGTTGGTGCAAACTCACCAAGTTTATAACCAACATGATTTTCAGTTACAAACACGGGTATGAATTGTCTTCCATTGTGAACATTAATAGTTAGTCCAATAAACTCAGGGAAAATCACAGATCTTCTTGACCAAGTTTTTATAGGTTTATTTGAACCTTCTTCTTTAGCTTTTAGAACTTTCTTTTTAAGATGTTCATCGATAAATGGACCTTTTTTAGTTGATCTTGACATATCCTAACCCCTTACTTTTTTCTTCTAGAGATAATAAGTTTATCGCTAGCTTTTTTCTTACGAGTTTTATAACCTTTAGCAGGTGTACCCCAAGGTGAAACCGGATGTCCAGAAGAACCTGTTTTACCTTCACCACCACCATGCGGGTGATCCACTGGGTTCATCGCACTACCTCTAGTTTGAGGTCTGATACCAAGGTGTCTGTTTCTACCTGCTTTACCAATCACGATGTTAGCAAAATCTTCATTACCAACAGCGCCTACAGTAGCTAAACATTCGCCTAGCACATATCTCATCTCGCCTGATGGAAGTCTAAGAGATACATATTTGCCGTCTCTACCCATGATCTGTGCATATCCGCCGGCACTTCTTGCCATTTGACCGCCGTGACCTGGGCTAAGCTCTATGTTATGAACTAGCGTACCTACAGGGATATTAGCTAGTTTCATAGCATTACCGACTTTAATATCAACAACCTCTTTTGATGAGATTATTTTATCGCCTACATTTAGTCCTTTTGGTTGAAGTACATATCTTCTATCACCATCAACATATTTAACAAGACAAATTCTGCAGTTTCTGTTCGGATCGTACTCAACAGTAGCAACTGTTCCTTCTATTCCAAATTTGTTTCTTTTGAAATCGATGATACGATATAGTTTTTTTGCGCCCGCTTCTTTATGTCTTGAAGTGATTCTACCGTTATTGTTTCTACCAGCCGTTGCAGGAAGTTTTACAAGCAAACTTCTAACACTTGCTTTCGCCGTGATATCGCTGTTGTCAAGATTTGACATATATCTTCGGCTAGGCGTATATGGTTTATATGTTTTTATTGCCATTCTCTACTCCTTATACCGCTAAGCTTTCTATTCTTGCATCTTCAGGCAATTTAACATAGAATTTCTTAGTGTCATTTCTTTTACCTTGGATACCTTTAAACTTTTTGACCTTGCCATTTACTCTCATTGAATTGATTTTAAGTGGACTGATACCAAAAAATTCTCTAAATACTTCTTTAAGACCGTTTTTTGTCATCTTTGGAGAAGTTTGGACTACGATCACACCAGCCTCTTGAAGACCAAGTGACTTTTCAGTGTACATGATTGTTTTTATATCTGTAATATCTGCCATCTTAACTCTCTTTTGTCAATTTTTCAAATACTGCTTTTTCCATCAAAATAGCACTATAAGCAGCTGCAAGATATGCATTTAGCTCATTGCCTTCGATCAAATAAGCATTGTTAACATTTCTAAATGCTAAGAATGTTTTATCATCGATCATCTCTTTGATAACCAACACATCTCTTTGACCAAGTGCGCTCATTAGTGCAATTGCATCTTTTGTTTTGCCTGACTCAACTACTATTGAATCTGTTACAAACAATTTACCGTTCGCAGCTTTTTCAGCGATAGCATGATAAAGAGCCAATTTCTTTTGTTTTTTGTTAACTTTTTGGTTGTAGTTTCTATTGTTAGTTGGACCAAATGCAACACCACCACCTACATAGTGTGGAGCTGTGATCGAACCTTGTCTAGCTCTACCGCCGCCTTTTTGCGCGAATGGTTTTTTACCGCCACCGCTTACTTCTGCTCTTGTTTTTGCTTTAGCCGTATTTGATCTCATAGATGCAGCATAAGACTTGCAATAAAGATATAAATTATGCGGATGTACTTCTAAAAATTCTTTTGGAAGCGCATCGCTTGTTATTACTGTATTACTCATTTAACAATCCTTACTAATCCTCTAGCGCCATTATGACCAGGGATCGAACCTTTTAAAACTAAGATACCATTTTCACTATCAAATGAAACTACATCATTTTTCACGGTTACTTTTGCATTACCCATATGACCAGGCATTTTCTTGCCCTTCATAACACGACCAGGCCACTCACAGTTACCGATCGAACCTGTTCTTCTGCCCATTCTGTGACCATGGCTCTCTGGAGCGCCGCTAAAACCGTGACGCTTAACACCACCTTGGAAACCTCTTCCTTTACTATTTAGAGAAGTTTTAACAACTGTTGCTTCACCAAGAGCGTTAAGGTCTAGATCG
Organism: Sulfurovum sp.; assembly: GCA_020721345.1. Classification (GTDB taxonomy): domain Bacteria; phylum Campylobacterota; class Campylobacteria; order Campylobacterales; family Sulfurovaceae; genus BN30871. The sequence goes on along the minus strand of DYMX01000039.1, from coordinate 2,260 downwards.
CCAGTTTGTGTGCCACTTGCAACTTCAATAGTCATAAACTTATTGAACTCTTTTGTGATATCAAACTTAGCTTGTTGACCCTCTATACTTTTATTTAACTTTTTTGAGCTGTTGTAAGCAACAAGCGCTTTGCCGTCTTCTCTTACTTCGCACACTTTCGTTTCGATCACTTTAAGTAAAGTAACAGGAGCACTTTGAGTAGCGATTGTTCTACTCATACCGATTTTTTCTACGATAAATTCCATTCTCTACTCCTTACTTATCCATTGATCTTATTTCTACTTCTATTTCAGGAGCTAGGTCTAGTTTCATAAGTGAATCTATAGTATCTCCAGTAGCAGAAACGATATCGATCATTCTAGCGTGAATTCTTATTTCAAATTGCTCACGACTATCTTTATTGACATGCGGCGATCTCAAAACTGTATAGCGTTTGATATTGGTAGGCATTGGTATTGGCCCCCTTATCTCCGCGCCTGTGCGTTTAACGGCGTCTATGATAGATGCTACTGATCTATCCAAAACACGGTGATCATAAGCTTTAAGCTTAAGTCTTATTCTTTCCATATTTTAACCTTTCTAAAGAACTCGTTGGGGTTGCCAACATAAATTTTGGAACGGAGATTATACCAAAAACTTTTAAAGATCTCAAGACTTTACAAGCATAATTTAGTATAATTTAAAAAATAGTTTCCTTTTAGAAAGGATAAAAGTATGGAAATATTAGAATATTTTTACCAAAATATGCCTCTTAATGAAAATTTTGTGCCCAGAAAATGTGCTCTTGATGATCATTCTCGTATAAATCTTTTTGGCGCTAGAGGTGCTGGAAAAAGCGCGCTGGCGCTTGACTATCTAGCAAACTTAAATAAAAAAAATATACTTTATATAGATCTAGATGATCCTAATATACTTTTTGCCTCATTGGGAAGCCTACAAAACTTTATAAACGAACATGATATTGAAACTCTAGTCCTTGATCATTATAATGATAAAAATATATCTTTGCCGAAAGTAAAGCAGTTGATAATAATATCTAGAGAACCGATGGACGATGATGACTTTATGCAGATCAAACTTACACCTTTGGACTTTGAAGAGTTTTTGGCATTTGAGAATTCCGCGCATTCGTCTGCCGGCTTCTCTCACTATCTCAAGATCGGTTCATTACCGCAATTTGCCGCATTGCATAGAGCTGCGCCTTTTGATACAAAAGAGTTTTTAAAAAGCAAATTCAGCGCTGAAGAGATGAGACTTCTAGGATTTCTTGCTCTATTTGCAACAAAGCAGATAAGTATCAATCAGATCTACACAAGATGCAAGGAGTATTTTAAGATCTCGAAAGACTGGCTTTATAAAACTATGGAACGGCTGCAAGCCGAAGGAGTTATCCATCTAGTCGAAGATTATCAGCCAAGCGCTTCTAAAAAGCTAGTATTTTATGACAATGCCGTTACAAAATATCTCAATCGAAACCTAACCTTTATAATGCTTTATGAGCAGGCCGTAGTGCTTGAGCTTTTAAAAAGAGACGAGGAGATCTGCTCATTTTACAATCTAGGGTATCTTTATACCGACGGGGTTTTGACTATCCTAGCTCCTTTTGACAGCGAAGAGGCAGTATGGGCAAAGTGTCAAAAGAACATATCTAAGATTAAACTTGCAGAAATTCACGATGCAAAGATAATTACAGTTGCAAATAGTTATGAATATATAATTGATGGGATTAGATTTGAAGCAATGCCGTTTTATGAGTGGAGTTTGGTGGACTTTGAAGCTTAAGGATGCCTTTAAAGACCTCCCCCAGATACCTACGGCACACAACTAAACAAGGTGAGCTGCTATGTTCCCATCCTGACCCAGTTCCCTGAGTAGCCGTTGCATAGGTCTAAAGAGAGGCGTTCAAGACAAGGTACTTGCCCTCAACGCCTATCTTTTTAAGATTGAGATTATAACTCAATTTCTCTTAAAATAGATTAAGATACAATGTCAATCTCAAATGAGGCTCAAATTTTGCGCAAAGCCCAAAATTAGGTCTTCAGCAGACGGCTCTCGCGACTAATCGCTCTTGAGTTATTATACAATGCATGGACAGATGGGAGAGTGGTTTAATCTAGTCGCCTGGAACGCGGCCGTACGAGAGTACCGGGGGTTCGAATCCCCCTCTGTCCGCCATCACAATAAAAAAATTATTACTTATATGTTCAGTTTCACTTTCGTTTGGTTGCCTAGTTTCATAAATACAAGCGATAAACAAACA
>DYMX01000038.1 GCA_020721345.1 Sulfurovum sp. | reverse complement strand
GTAGGTGAAGAGCTTTTTAGAGTTCTTGAGGAGCATAAATTTCCGGTGGCAAATTTATTGCCTTTGGCAAGCGCAAGAAGTACGGGTGAAACAATAGAGTTCAACGGTGAAGAGTATAAAATAGAAGAGTTAACAAGTACGGTTTTTGAAGGCCGTGATATAGATATTGCATTCTTTAGCGCAGGTGGAAGTATCTCGGCTGAGTTTGCAAAATATGCTGTAGAGTCAGGCGCTGTCGTGATAGACAACACTAGCCACTTTAGAATGGATCCGAAAGTCCCACTTGTTGTACCAGAGGTAAATCCTGAGGATATAGAGCTTTGGGAAGAGAGTGGGGTGATAGCAAATCCAAACTGCTCAACTATACAAATGGTACAGCTTTTGAAACCGCTTCATGACCTATACGGTATAAAAAGAGTTGATGTCAGTACATATCAAGCAGTAAGCGGTGCAGGTAAAAAAGGGATGGAAGAGCTAGTTCAGCAGTTGCAAGACTTTTTTGCCTTTAAGCTTGAGACAAGCGAAGTAAAAGCATTTGCTCATAGAATAGCGTTAAATGTAATTCCTCATATAGATACACCGCTTGATAATGGCTACACCAAAGAAGAGATGAAAATGGTAAATGAAACAAACAAGATAATGCATTCTAGCTTTGCGGTAAGCGCTACTTGTGTGCGTGTGCCTGTTCTACGAAGCCATAGCGAAAGCATCACTGTAACATTTAAAGAGGGCGTGGATGTGGATGTTGATAAAGCGAGAGAGGTTTTGGCAAACTTTGAAAATGTAAAAGTTATAGATGATCTGCCAAATAAAGAATATCCTATGCCTCTCATAGCTACTGATACGGATTATACTTATGTGGGAAGGATCAGAAAAGACAACTTTGCGCCAAATGTACTTCATATGTGGGGTGTAGCAGACCAAGTTAGGGTAGGGGCAGCAACAAATGCAGTTAGAATAGCTCAAAAATGGATAAAAATAAAGGAAGGCAAATGAAGGATATGATAGAAAAAGTATTTGAAAATATACTTTGGAATAGTAGATTTTTTGTAGTATTGGCTGTTGTGTTTAGTATGTTTGGCGGCATCACGCTTTTTGTAGTGGCAAGTGTTGATGTAGCAGGTGTGGTTATGCATGTTGTAAATACATATATCAATGGACTTCATCCTGAAACTTTTCATCAAGATATCGTTGGCGGCATAGTAGGCGCCGTTGATCTATACCTTATGGCTATCGTGATGCTTATATTTGCTTTTGGTCTATATGAGCTTTTCATATCCGATATAGATCCAGCAAAGGATGAAAATAAATCATCAAAAGTTCTTGAAATTCATTCGCTAGATGAACTAAAAGACAAGTTGGCAAAAGTAATAGTAATGGTCCTAGTAGTAAGCTTTTTTCAAAGCGTGCTTCATACAAGCTATAACGGAGCGCTTGAAATGCTTTATTTCTCATTGTCGATCTTGACTCTTTCGTTGGGATTATATTTTTTACATAAAGGCGGTGGACATTCATGATATTTATAGATGCATGTTTTGGCAAGGATACGACATACACTCCGGTATGGATGATGAGACAGGCTGGAAGATACCTTCCTGAATATATGGAAGTAAGAAAGCAGACCGGCAATTTTCTAAACCTTTGTCATAATCCTGAACTTGCCGCAGAAGTTACATTGCAACCCGTAGATATAGTCGGCGTTGATGCAGCAATTCTTTTTAGCGATATTCTTGTTGTACCAAATGAAATGGGCATGAAGCTTGATTTTGTTGCAGGCGAGGGTCCTGTTTTTGAAAAACCTATCGTAACCAAAGAGGATGTTGATGCGCTGTTGGGCGGTGAAGAAGCCGCGGATAAGCTGACATATGTTTATGAAACCATCAAACTTGTTAGAGGAAAATTGTCTAACGATAAAGCTCTTATAGGATTTACGGGCGCACCATGGACTTTGGCAACTTATATGATAGAGGGACAGGGTACAAAAACATACAATATATGCAAAAAAATGATGTATTCAAATCCTGAGCTTTTGCATAAAATTCTTGCAAAAGTAACAGAAGTTGTGAAATACTATCTTGAAAAACAGATCCAAGCAGGGGCAAATGTAGTTCAAATATTTGACAGTTGGGCTGCCGCAATCGAGCCTGCCAAATATGATGAGTTTTCGTGGAAATATATGGTGGAAATAAGCGATCATATAAAATCAAAATACCCTCATATCCCTATCATCATGTTCCCAAAAGGAATTTCAGCATTTTTAGATAAAGTGTATGGTAATTTTGATGTATTTGGTGTTGATTGGAGTACCCCAATGGGACTAGCTAAAGAGAAGCTAGGGAATCGCTATGTGCTTCAAGGCAATATGGAGCCATGCAGACTTTATAGTCAAGAGGCAACTTTGGAGTGCGTGAAGCATCTTGCAAATGTTATGAAAGACGGCAGACATATTTTCAACCTCGGTCACGGCATATTGCCTGATGTTCCGGTTGAAAATGCAAAATATTTTGTCCAAATGTGCCAAAAACTATCAAAGAGATAAAATGTCTATAATTTTTGGTCCGATCCCATCAAGAAGATTTGGTAAATCTCTTGGAATTGATCTTAGTCCGAATAAAAAACAGTGCAATTTTGACTGTCTGTATTGCGAACTAAAGCCCGCTAAGACTGTAGATAAATATGATGATGTTATATCTGTTGCCGATATTATGGCAGCATTGAAAGAAGCATTACTTCAGCATAAAGACATCGATGTTATCACTGTTACAGCCAACGGCGAACCGACACTTTATCCAAATCTCGGTGAACTCATTGATGAGATAAACAAGATCAAAGAATCAAGAAAAACGCTAATACTTAGCAACGGCAGCACTATAAGCGATGCAAATGTCAGAAATGCTTTAAGTAAGTTTGATAGCGTCAAGCTTTCACTTGATTGCGCAACAGATAAGTGTCTAAAAAAGCTTGATCGTCCTTTTGCCGGTATATGCACGGCAGATATTATGGACGGTATGATAGAGTTTAAAAAAAGTTTTAAAAATCCGCTTATTGTAGAGATATTGTTTGTCAAGAATATAAATGATAATACAGAAGAGACCACAAAATTAAATGAATTTTTAACTCAGCTCAAACCTGCAAGAATAGACATCAGCACCATCGATAGACCCCCTGCTTACAAAGTAGAAGCGTTGTCGTATGAAGATATGATAAACATTTCAAAACTTTTTGACCCTAGCCTTCCGATATATATAGTACATAGAAAAAAACTTGAAATTACAAAAGAGTCCTATGGCGAGGAAGAGATTTTAAAAACATTGGCAAGCCGTCCGCTGAGCGATGACGATATTGACGCACTTTTTGATGACAAGAGCAAAGTAATATTTCAAAATCTTTTGAATGCGGGAAAAATAAAAATTATTAACCATTCAGGTGTAGATTTTTATAAATCGGCATAGAAATCTCTTGACATTTAAACAAAATTGTACTATAATACTGTCCACAAAAGATGAGATTAGCTCAACTTTAAATAACTATTCCGGATTAGCTCAGCGGTAGAGTAGGTGACTGTTAATCACTTGGTCGCAGGTTCGAATCCTGCATCCGGAGCCACTAAACACCCCCCCAATACGATATCTAATCACTTTCAATCAAAAATATTTTTTTTAAAATTTATCAGGGACATACCTTGGGAGATACTTTTATAGTTTTCTAAAAGACGACTTAACATTCTTGCTTGGGTGTATTGTGTTAAATTCATACCTATACTCGTTGATAAAATCTTTTTCAGAGAGTGTAAAATAAACTGTGTAAATCCACCTTCTATCCCTTGGTCACTTGCTATATAAACATCGATATATTGGGCTATATCGATATTTTTACTAACCCCGCATCGCACTACATTTTATACAAATCAAACATAAATCTATTTTTTACATTAGGCACTTATATTTATTTGCGCTATTTATTTGTTGATTTTGATGTTGTTGATACTCATCAAGAGATATTGTGCCGTTTTTGCTTGTATCAATATCATTAAATGCCGGACCGTTGCCTGCGTTTTTTAACAATTTTCCCTGTGCCACAAGTCTTGCCATACGCTTAGAGAGTGCATCTTGAAATTCTTTTTCTGTTATTTTTTTATCATTATTGAGATCATAATCCAAGAAAGTGGGCTGATTTGTTCCGCAGTTTCTGCCCATTCCGCTCCCATTCCCATTCCTCTGCTTGAGTTCATATAGGTTTGTCTTTGTGCCGGAGACATACTTGACATACATTTTTGCATCTCTTGCTGAAAAGCAGGACGCTCATCTATCGGTATATTTCCACGCATACTTATAAGTTCATCCGTATACTCATTGTAGAAAAGTCTGTATCCTATATTGCCGCGATAGCCATTGTCATTATAATTATACTTTTTTTCATTTTCTTTCCTTTGTGTTTCAAATGTTTACTTATCTATTTTTTAGATAAGTATCATAGAGATAGTTTGCAATCCTATCGAGTTCTTCCTTGGTAACATTTCCTTTTTGTGAAGGCATAAGTCCAAAACGCGCTATGGCTCTTGATTCGCATTTTGAATTTTTTTGATTTGGCTCAAGAGAGTATGTTTTTATAAAATCTGTTACAGCTTTTTTGTCATCTTTGAAGTATAGACCTACATTATTCATGACCCCAAACATCGGTGGAGCAATCAAGTTTTGCCTTTCTAAGGCACTTGGCTGTTTGTTCATATGGCAAATGGTACATTTTGCATCAACTAAATTTTTATCCGTATTTGCAAATATGACGACGCTTAAGCCAAGCAATAAGATTATTTTTTTCATAATATCCTCCTTTCTGTTGCTTAATTAAAATTATATACTACAAATATTAATGAATCTTTAACAAAGATGAAGTATATGAGCAACGACTAATATCGTGAATTATGTTACAATATCTTATGCTATTTAAGGAGTTTTAAAATGCCAAACAGTGTCCATGAAAAATTAGAATCTATCTCTAGCCAGTGCGATGAGTTTTTACTCAATGAGCATTTATCAGCATTGGTGCAAGAAGCAAACAGCTTTATTCCCCAAATAGACATAAAAGATTTGACTATTGATGATAAAACAGTCCTGCTTGATGTCAGAGAACCCGAGGAATTTTCAAGCGGATTTATACCGATAGGCACCGTTTTGACTATCCCGCGGGGCAAGCTAGAATTTATGGCGATAGAAAAGCTGGCAAAAGTTTACGGTCAAGATGCAAAGATAATAACATATTGCCTCAAAGGACCAAGAGGAAGTTTGGCCGCCATGCAGCTGAAAAAACTAGGCTTTACTAATGTCTCTAACCTCAAAGGCGGGATACTAGAGTGGATAAATAGCGGAAAAACAATAAAAAATTATTTGGGCGAATTTAAGTTGGTATGAAAAAGATTGTATCGTTTTTGATTTTGATATCTAGCCTTATTTTTGCAATTGAAGCTTATACTCCGCCAAAAGGAAGTGTTGATAGAGTAGCTATCATGGATGCTTTAAGGGCAGAAGTGAAACATTACCATAAAATAGATATTATTTTTAAGGTTCAATACTTGAAAGTTAAAAACGGCTGGGCATGGATCGCAGCTTTACCTATGAGTAGGGACGGTCAAAGCAATTATGAGGATGTTACTGCATTGCTTCATAATAAAAAAGGCGCATGGATAGTTGAAGAGCTGGTTTGTACGGAGGCTGAAACTCCTGGCTGCATTGATGATCCAAACTTTTTTAAAGATTTAAAGAAAAAGTATCCACAAGTTCCAAGTGAAATATTTAGAAAATAATTTAAAATATAAAGTCAAAAAGTTTGCCAAAAAGCGGTACGGTAATGAGGCTTAAAATTATCCCGTACCCTACAAGCGTTGAACTAAGACGAGGCGCAAATCCTGCATTTGCGGCCAATATCCCAGCTGTTATCATTGAAGGCATAGCGCTCTCCAATAGCGTTGTTTTGGCTGTCAAATCGTTAAAATCAAAGTATATAAATACGCTCAAAACTAATATCGGAATAATAAGTAGTTTTAGAAGCAATGCTTTCGCAAATATAGCCCTATCTTCACTTATGCGCAGTTTCATGGTCATGCCTACGCTAATGATAGCAAAAGGAGTCAAGGTGCTTGCCAGCATCTTCACCAAAGGCATTATTATTTCAGGTGTGTAGCCTATGAAAATAGAGTAAATTAAGACAATAAACGGCGGAAAAAGAGCTATTTTTTTTACTATATCTGCCGGATTTAATTTTCCGTGACCGTATAGAGAAACTATGATCGTTCCATAGATCGATAACATCAAAAAACTTCCAAACTGATCATATAATATGGCATACTGTAAAGCATCTTTGCTTAAAACAGATTCAATTAGCGGAAAGCCTAAAAATGATGTATTGCCAAGCGGGATAAGCAGCAATAAGGCGGCTTTCGTGTTGGTATTTGTATTTTTAAACAATATAAAAACAGATATTATGCTTACAAGCAAAAGTATCCACGGAGTAATAATAGGCAGCAATATACTTTGTGAAAATTCTATCTTTGGAGCATATAGTAATACCGCCGCAGGAAATGAAACATATATGACTATTTTATTTAATATGTGTGGCGTTTTTTGAGACAATTTGGCATATTGCAAAATATAACCGAAAGATAAAAGTAATATTATAAAATATATTTGTCCCAAAATTAACCCATTTTTTAAAACGTATTTTACTATTTGGTTTATAAAATACCGCCCACTTATCCAAAACATAATCGATATTTGGCTATAATATAGGTAATTTATGAAGTTTACAAGGAAACAAATGCAGTTTGAAACGGTAATCGGACTTGAGGTTCACGTCCAATTAAATACAAAATCTAAACTTTTTTGCTCATGCGCAACAAGTTTTGCGCATCATCAAAACAGCAATACTTGTCCGGTGTGTTTAGCGCTGCCGGGCGCATTGCCTGTGGTCAATATAGAGGCGGTAAAGAAAGCTATGTCTTTTGGATATGCCGTAAATGCTGCGGTAAATCAAAAATCTATTTTTAACCGCAAAAGTTACTTTTATCCGGATAGCCCGATGGCTTATCAAATCAGTCAGTTTGATATACCAATAGTAGAAAACGGAGAGCTTTTTGTTGATCTTGAAGACGGAACTACAAAAAGAATAGGCATTACAAGGGCTCACCTAGAAGCCGATGCAGGTAAAAATCTACACGAGGGCGCAGTGTCGAAAATAGACCTTAACCGCGCAGGAACGCCTCTTTTGGAAATTGTTTCGGAGCCTGAGCTTAGAAGCAGTGATGAGGCAGTTAGTTATCTTAAAAAACTTCATTCTATTGTAAGATACCTCGATATCAGTGATGCAAATATGCAAGAAGGATCTTTTAGATGTGATGTCAATGTATCTATTCGCCCCATTGGTCAAGATGAGTTTGGCACAAGAGTAGAGATAAAAAATATCAATTCATTCCGTTTCGTTGCAGCCGCAATCGCTTATGAGGTAGAAAGACAAATCGAAGCATATGAAGATGGTGTTTATGAAAGCGAAGTTTATCAAGAGACAAGACTTTGGGATGTGGCAAAAGGTGTGACAAAAAGCATGAGAGGCAAAGAAGATAGCGCCGATTATCGTTATTTTCCGGATCCTGACTTGAGACCCGTGATAGTAAGCGATGAAATGATGGAAAAGGCTAAGTATATCCCAGAGCTTCCTGACGCAAAGGTTAAAAGATATATAGATACGTTAGGCATTAAAAAAGAGGATGCCTTGGTATTAACTTCTCAAAAAGAGATGGCTTATTATTTTGAAGAGATGCTGATATTTGAAAGTGATCCCAAAATGGCAGTAACTTGGCTTACAAGTGAACTTCTTGGAAGACTAAACAAGCTTGGACTTGATATAATAAATTCGCCGATTGATGCAAGAGTGTTATCTGATCTATTGTCAAAAATATCCGATGATACGATATCTGGTAAAGCCGCAAAAGAAGTCCTTGATCATATGCTTGAAAACGATGATAGGGATATTGACGAGCTAATTACCAAACTAGGACTTGCTCAAGTGAGCGATGATGGCGCCATAAATGCAATGATAGATGAGATCTTAAACGCAAATCAGGATAAAGTTGCAGAATACAAAGGCGGAAAGGATAAACTGTTCGGCTTTTTTGTCGGACAGCTTATGAAGGCAAGCGGCGGAAGTGTAAATCCTGTAAAAGCCAATGATTTATTAAAACAAAAACTATCATAGGACACATATGGGGAATTTA
>DYMX01000014.1 GCA_020721345.1 Sulfurovum sp. | reverse complement strand
CAAAAATATAAAGATTTGCAAGATATTATTGCAATTCTTGGTATGGATGAGCTTTCTGAAGACGACAAATTGGTAGTTGAAAGAGCTAGAAAAATTGAAAAATTTCTATCTCAACCATTCCATGTTGCTGAAGTATTTACAGGCAGCCCTGGTGTTTATGTAACATTGGAAGAAACTATCAATGGATTTAAAGGCTTGCTAGAAGGTAAATACGATGAATTACCGGAAGCAGCTTTCTATATGGTAGGAGATATGAGCCAAGCAGTTGCTAAATTTGAAAAAATGAAAGCTAAAGCCTAATCCATTAAAGGAAAATTATGGAACTTTTAAAACTTGAAATTGTTACACCCGATGGTGTAATATTTGACAATGAGGTCAAACAAGTTACTTTGCCGGGTAGCGAGGGTGAGTTTGGAGTACTTCCAAAGCACGCTACTTTGGTTTCTTTGCTTAATGTCGGTGTTGTAGAGATCGAAACACAGGAAAGTAAAAAAATTGCAATTGCTATCAACTCGGGTTATGTAAAAGTTGATGAAACTAAAACAACTTGTATTGTTGACGGAGCAGTTGCAATTTCTGGTGAAGGTAATGAGTTGGCTTATGCTCTAGAAGAAGCTAAAAAACTTCTCAAAAGCACAGAATCTTCGAATATTGCGATTGCAAGCGCTGTTGCAAAAGTCGAGCAAATGGCAAAAACGCTATAATCTGCATCTATGGCACATTTTCTCTCTCAATTAAGTATTATCACTATTTTTGTATTGGTAATACTTTCTTTATATTTTATAATCACTTTTTGGGTTTTTATCGACAGATTTAAATTACTTGAAGCTCGTATAAAAATAGAAGCTGAATCTCTAAAAAGTATGTACGCATTTAATTCAAATAGCATAAGCCAATTTTCAATTCTTTATAGTTATCTTGAAAAAGTAAAAAATCCAAATTCTACAATTTTAGAAGCAGCTTTTAGCGATGCGCTTAGAGTATCTACAAGAAATCTTACATTATTATCCATCATAGCTTCAACTGCACCGTTCATAGGTCTTTTTGGTACTGTTGTGGGGATATTGGAAACATTTGGAAAACTTGGAGATCAAACCAGTGCAGCACTAAATGTTGTTGCGCCTGCTATCTCAGAAGCCCTTGTGGCAACTGCCGCAGGGATATTGGTAGCTATATTTGCTTATACATTTCATTTGATACTAAAAAGAAAAGCATATGAACTTAGTTCGCTTTTAAATTCTGAGTCAAAAATGATATTGGCAAAAAGTTATAATGAAGAAGAATAATGTTTAATTGGGACGATGATCCGGATTTGAACATTACGCCGCTAATGGATGTAATGCTTGTTCTTACGGCGGTTTTAATGATAGCCGCTCCAACTATTACATATCAAGAGCAGATAACACTTCCTGGCGGCTCAAAAACTACAAAATCTCAAAAAACAAATTCTCTTACAATTAGGATGGATAAAACAAGGCAGGTTTATATAGACGATAAAGTTTATGAAATTGGTTCATTTGCGGATCATTTTTCGGATAAAAATATAGATAAAAATAGCAGCGTATATATCAGAGCGGAGGAATCTTTGGAGTATAAAGATATTATGGATCTTTTGAAGGGTGTCAAAAAAGCCGGATTTTTAAATGTTTCATTGATAACAGAGTAGAGATGAGAAAAGCATATACTATTAAAAGTGGTTTGATTGCTATTTTGATCTATATTTTGATCATTTTCATAGTCATATTTGCTTTTGTTCAAAATACAAAAGATGATAAATCACAAGGCGGCAAAGAGCAAGCGATAAAAGTAGATATGTCAGGCATTGATATACCGTCCGTTCAAAAGTCTAACGATAAGCCTCAAAATCAAAAGTTGCCAAAAAAAGAAGAAGCGCAAGAACCTAAGAAGATCGAAAATATTCCCGAAGAGAAAAAAGAACTTATTGAAAAAGAGCTTGCAAAAAAAGAGTTTGTAAAAGAAGAGCCTAAAGAGATAGAAAAACCAAATAAGCCTTTAGTTGAGAGAAAAAAAGAAAAGCCGGAAACTAATACTACTATTAAAAAAACAACTGTTGTTAAAAAACCAATCAAAGAAACATCAAAAATAATCAAAGATACCACTTCGCTATTTGAAACCATTGATGCAAAAGAGCCAAGCATGAGCGCTAAAAAAACTGCAGTAGTATTACAAAAACAGACAGTATCCAGTGGAATTCCCGCAGCCAAAGCTAAAGCAACCAGTAAGGCGTCCGATCTTATTGGCAATGCTTCATCGGCTAAAAGCAGCGGAGTAGAAGACGGTTATAAATCAAAAGTTAAATCTATCTTGAACGGCTGGCCTGCTCAGAGCGATTTTGCAGGGAATAAAGCTAGGATAAAATTTGTTATTGAGCCAAGCGGCAGATTTGAATTTGACGTTGTCAGCCAATCTTCTAATGAAGAGTTCAACAAAGGATTGATACAATATCTTAAGCAGCTTCAAAGAGTAGGTTTTGGCGCTCATGACGGAGGCAGAGCTTATATATTTGATGTTGATTTTATTGAGGAGAGATAGATGCGTTACATATATATTTTATTTTTTATACTTACAATAATGAGAGGAGAGAGCGATGTTAGTTTAACTATTAAAAAAAATGTTGGCTCTAGAATAGGCATTTCTATAGAAAATATAAGCAGTGGATTAATGCCTGCCATCTCACAAAAAAGTTTTATACTTTTTAAAGATGATCTAACGCTAAGCGGAAATTTTGAAACTGTAGAAAGTAAAAATATCTCAGGCTCAGATAATTATCTATTGAAATATGATCTTTCAGGCGCCAATGGCGCTAATTTAAATGTTAGTTTGTTTAATGGAGACGGCAATTCGCTACTATTTCAAAAAAACTACAATATTTCATCATTTGATAAGTATCCATTTTTGATACACAAATCCATAAGCGATATAAATAAATTTCTTGGATACGATAGTATGGAATGGATAAATCGTTTGGTTTTGATGTCACGATATACAGGGTCCGGGAAAAGCGAAATAGTTTTAACTGATTATACTTTTACGTATAGAAAAGTTATTGTTACAGATGGATTAAATCTGTTTCCAAAGTGGGCAAATAAAAGTCAAACAAGCTTTTACTATACATCTATAAATTCAGGTTTGCCTGCGATTCATGAGTATAGTTTAAACAGCGGTATAAAAAATCATATTGTATCAGGCGAAGGCATGCTTGTCTGTTCTGATGTAAGTAGTGACGGCAACAGATTGCTTCTCACTATGTCCCCGGATGGACAGCCTGATATTTATGAGTTTGATAAAACAACTAAAAATAGTATTAAATTAACAGACTTTAGCGGTATAGACGTTAGCGGTCAGTATCTATCAAACGAAAAAGAGATAGTGTTTGTGTCAAATAGACTCGGTTATCCAAATATCTTTAAAAAATATACAGATTCACCTACAGTTTCACAAATGGTATTTAAAGGCAGGGAGAACAATAGCTGCGATACAAAAGGTAGCAAGGTCATTTACTCATCAAGGGAGAGTAAAAATATATTTGGAAGCAATACCTTCAATATCTATATGATATCAAACGGCAGCACTTTTCCTATTACGTCAAGCGGTGAAAATCAGTTTCCTAGATTTTCTGATGACGGCAGTGTTGTGATGTATATCAGGCAATCAAACGGCAATAGTTATGCAGGTTTTGTGAATCCTAGAACAAATCAAAACAAGCTCTTTGAGATCAACAGCAGGGTTCAATCTATTGATTGGTAATTTATGGTAATATACATTTATTCTTATACGCAAAGGATTCTTCTCATGAAAAAAATAACATTAGGATTTGCATTTTTTACACTATTGTTTTTTGCAGGATGCACTCAGAGTGCTCCAACCGTACCATCTGATGATGCGGCAAACAGTAAAGTAAGTCCCGGAAATATATCCGATAGCCCATCCGTTACAACAGATAGCGGAGTAAATATAAAAGAAGGCAATGCAACAGCTAATGATATAAAATCAAGAATGAGTCCAAGCGGCGGGATTCCTAATGACGGCACTTTTAACAACAGTTCAGAAGGTTTACAGAGCGTATATTTCGGGTTTGGTGACTACTCAATAGTTAATGATATGTATAAAGCTATAGATAAAAATGCCAATGCTCTCAAAAGTTACAATGGAAAAATAAAGATAGAGGGCAACTGCGATGAGTTTGGAACGGATGAATTTAACTATGCGCTTGGACTAAAAAGAGCTAAGATAGTAAAAGATGCGCTTGTAGCAAAGGGAATTCCTGCCAGTATGTTTAGCATTATTTCATTGGGAGAAAGTACCCCTGTTTGTACTGATGCAATAGATGAATGTTATGCAAAAAACAGAAGAGTGGATTTGAAAAAACAATAATGAGAAAAGTATTAATATCCCTATTTGCATATCTTTTTACGGTCAATTTCATTTATGCCGGCGAAGTAGAGCTGCAGCAAAAAATAAATGAACAAAATGAAAAAATAGACGGACTGACAAGTGTTGTAGAAGGATTAAACGATAAGATTCAATCGCTAGAAGAGATTATAAAAAACAAAGATGCGCAAAGCGATGAAGCAGTAAAAAATGAAAAAATTATCAAAGATCTAGCAAAAATGATAGATGAGCTAGAGAATAAATGCATCAAAAAAGATGAGTTTAAAGCTATGCTTGAAGCGCAAAATAAACCAGCCGTTCAAAGCAAGCCATCAGAAAGTATCTCAAATGATAAAAATAAAATATTAGAAGATGCAAAAACACTTTTTAGAAGCAAAGAGTATAAAAAGTCAAAAGAGTATTTTTTGGAACTAGATAAGCAAAACTATAAAAATGCGGTTACTAATTACTACCTAGGTGAGATAGCATATTATGAAAAAAATTACAAAGATGCTTTATATTACTATAAAAAAAGCGCTAAACTTGACAGCAATGCAACTTATATAGATACACTACTTTTGCATAGCGGCATATCTCTTGAAAATACCAAAGATAATGTTGGAGCAAAGAAATTCTATGAACTTATTATAGATAAATATCTACAAAAACCTAGCGCGAAAATCGCAAAGCAACATTTGGATAATCTAAAGTAATATTTATTTAAAAAATAAAAACAAGTTACTAATTTTTATCGTCTAAGAATTTATAAAGCTACTTTGGCTACAATCACATAAAATCAATAATTATTTGGAGAAACAATGACAATAACAAAAGAAAATAGCGTCGTATCTTTGGGATACACATTGGTAGAAGCAGGAAAAAACGAAGTAATAGACAGTAATGTCGGCGGATCTCCGCTTGAGCTTATAACAGGTAAGGGCCATATCATCCCTGGGCTTGAAAAAGCTTTAATGGATATGAAAGTTGGAGACAAAGGCGATATATTTGTTGTTGCTGCAGAAGCTTATGGTGAAGTAAATCCTGAAGCAATCCAAACACTTCCTAAAGATCAGTTCGAAGGAATTGACCTTAAAGAAGGTATGGTTCTATACGGTCAAGGCGAGCATGGTCAAACAGTACAAGTTGTTGTAAAAGCATTTGATGATGCTGAAGTTACAATCGACTTCAATCATCCTTTGGCAGGAAAAGACCTTATGTTCTCAGTTGAAGTAATGGGAATTAGAGAAGCTACGGTAGATGAAGCAATGACTGGTCAGCTTGCTTGTGATGATGAAGGCGGGTGTTGCGGCGGCGGACATTGCCATTAACCTTGTTTGACATCATTTAATTTTAAAATTGTCATTGCGAACTAAAGTGAAGCAATCTATTTTTATAGACTGCCACGACTTTTTCAAAGTCTCGCAGTGACATATTTACACTTATACTACAACATACACTAAAATCTAAATTTTTTTCAATATAATTTCAAAAAATAAACATTAGGAAAATTTATCATGATTATCAAAATAGATACAAATTCGCCTGAATTTAAAGATGAATATGCAAAAACAGTTGCATTTACTGATAAAGTATGCAAGCAATTCAATTTTGTTTATAATCCGGAAAATGAGATTAACGAATCTGTTACTATGGGACTAGCAAGAAACAAGTTGATATACAACAAGAAATATTGTCCTTGTTTTATGGTTGAAGGTGAGAGTGATGAAGAGAGGAAGGCGGCTAACAATAGAATATGCCCATGCAAACCTGCCATTGAAGTTGAAATTCCTAATGATGGACATTGTCATTGCGGAATTTTTTGCACACCTGAGTATGCCAAATATCATATGATAGAAAAAGAAGCAGCCCTTGTGTCACATACGCATTCAAGGGGACTCTTAAAAGAGGAATGTGAAGCTCTGCTTAAACAGAAAAATATTGATTCCGACGAACTTATCAGTCTGCTTGAGGCAAGAGAGATCGGAATGGTAGATTTTTACTTAGTAGATGTAAGGGAGTGGATGGAGTATAAATCCAGAAGGATAAAAGGAACAGATTTCTTGGTTCCAACTACATCTTTTTATCAAGCATTATCACAAATCGATGACAAAAAAGAGCAGAATATAGTGGTTTATTGTTTTAGCGGAAGCAGAAGCGCATATTGCCAACAGATAATGTCAAGTATGGGCTACAAGCATATAACAAATCTAGAATATGGCGTAGTTTCATACAGAGGAGAAGTCGAGCAGGGCTAATTCCTAACCCTTAAAATGGTATAATAGATATATTATTTATTAATCAAGGATGAAAATATGTCAATAAGATGTGCATTTGTATTTCCGGGTCAAGGCTCACAAGCTTTGAATATGGGAAAAGATTTTTTTGAAAACTCAAGCGTTGCAAAAGAAATGTTTGCGGCGGCAAAAGAAAGAACAGGTATCGATTTTGAAACTCTTTTGTTTACAGAAAATGAAAATTTAGCTCAAACGGAATTTACTCAGCCGGCTATATTACTTATCAGCTCTATTGCAAATAGACTTTTTGTGCAAAATTCAGGGATTGTTCCAACGCTTACTTTGGGGCATTCGCTTGGTGAGTTTTCTGCTCTTGTGGCTAGTGGTGTTTTGGATGCCATAGATGCCGTGGAGCTTGTAAACTTGCGAGGAAAACTTATGGCTGATGCTTGCGCTAAACAAGAAGTTGGTATGCTTGTTAGTCTTGGACTTAATGATGCAACAGTTGAAGATATTTGTCAGAAACAAAGAGACAATGGAAAACAAGTCTGGGCTGTAAATTACAATAGTGATGGACAGATCGTCATAGCAGGAATAAAAAAAGACCTTGAAGAGTTAGTAGATGTACTTAAAGAGGCAAAGGCAAAAAGAGCAATGTTGCTTAATATGTCGGTTGCAAGCCATTGCCCGCTTTTAGAAAGTGCGACTGAGCCTCTTGCTTTAAAATTACAAGAGGTTATAAAAGATGCTTTTTTAGCTCCGGTAATATCAAACGTTACGGCAAAACCATACAGTACAAAAGCGGAGGCTTTGGAGCTTTTACCAAAACAGCTTGTAATGCCTGTGCTTTATAAGCAGTCTATAAAAAATATAGACGCCGATGTGGATTGCTATATAGAATTTGGGCATGGAAATGTTTTAAAAGGATTAAATAAAAGTTCGACATCAAAACCTCATTTCAATGTTAGCGATATGGCAAGCTTAGAAGCAACGATAGAAGCACTTAAAGAGCTATAATGGGTAAAATCGCAATAATGGGGGCCATGAGGGAAGAGATAGAGCCTTTATTGTCCCATATGGACAATATTAAAGAGACGCATTATGCAAATAATACATTTTATGAGGCCTCATACAAAGGAAGGGATGTTGTAGTGGCATACTCTAAAATAGGCAAAGTCTTCTCAGCTCTGACATCGATTCTTTTGATAGAAAAATTCAGATGCGAAATGGTTCTTTTCAGCGGTGTTGCCGGAGCTATAAGCAGTGATCTTAAGATCGGGGATTTGATAATCGCTGACGGACTTTGTCAGCATGATCTGGATATTACTGCTTTTGGTCACCCTTATGGATTTGTGCCGGAAGGCGAAGTATGCATACCAACAGATGTAAAACTTAGAGCCATAGCAAAAGAAGTTGCAATCAGCAAAGGCATAACTTTAAAAGAAGGGGTTATTTCTACTGGGGATCAGTTTGTGGCATGTGGTGAAAAAAAAGAGTGGGTAGCAAAAACTTTTAAAGCGGATGCCTTGGAAATGGAAGGGGCAAGTGTTGCCGTTGTATGTAATGCCTTGAATATTCCATTTTTTATTCTTCGCGCAATAAGTGACAGTGCCGATGGAAGCGCAGATGTGGATTTTGATACATTTCTAGCTAGCAGCGCAAAAGTAAGTGCTGATTTTATCCTTGAGATGGTTGAGAGGGTGTAAAAAAGGAACAATAAAATGACAATAAAAGAAGCAATATTAAAAAGTCTTGATGAGATAAATGGTTTGACTAACTATATGGATGTTTATAATTATATTGTTAAGCAAGATTATTATGATTTTAAAATTGGAAAAACTCCTTCATCAACGATTTCTGCATTACTTGGTGACTTTATTCGCAAAGGTGATACAAGAGTAAAACGAATAAAACAAGATGGAGGAACTTATTCTTACTATTTGACAAAAAATGAACAAAATATTGGAATTGAAATTTTGAGTGGAGACAAGGAATCTCAAATTGAAAAGCCAAATAAAATACATAAATTGAAGACTTATGAGGAAAGAGATTTACATAAGCTTTTGAGTAGCTATTTAAAAAATACAGATACTTACTCAAAAACAATTTTTCACGAACAATCAAATGGAAAAGATAGTAATCAAATTTGGACACATCCTGATATGATTGGAATTAAGTTCTTGAAACTACAAACGAAAGCAAGTCAAAATTTTCTCAAATCAATTAATCGTGTTGACACTTTCAAATTAAGTTCGTACGAACTTAAAAGAGAAATAAATAGTGATAGTGAACTTAAAAAAGCATTTTTTCAAGCTGTTTCTAATTCAAGTTGGGCAAATTATGGGTATTTAGTCGCATTTGAGTTTAGCGATAGTTTAAACGAAGAGATGGGAAGACTAAATCAATCTTTTGGAATCGGGATAATTAAACTTGATGCAAACCCTTATCAGAGTAAAGTGCTATTTCCAGCAGCTTATAGAGATTTAGACTTTAAGACAATTGATAAACTTTGTAAAATAAACAAAGAATTTGAAATATTTATTGAGCAAACAGAAAAACTAATGACTGCAAGTGAAAAATATGCTTCAGGTGCTGAAAAAGAATTAGACGTATTTTGTGATGATTATTTTGATAACGATACAGAAGTTGAAAATTATTGTAAAGAAAAGAGTATACCAATTGAAGATACAGAAGAGATAATGTGACAAAGGTAAAAGCGACAATGATTTTGCTTATACGATTAAAGATTAACCTATGCAAAACATTATAGTCTATAACGATGGGGAGTTGGAGCTAAAGGTATCAGTTGAAGAGGATACTGTTTGGTTAAACAGAAATCAACTGTCATATCTTTTTGACAGGGACATAAAAACTATTGGTAAACATATTAGTAATGTATTTAAAGATAACGAACTTGTAAAAAAAGCAGTTGTCGCAAATTTTGCGACAACTGCTTCAGATGGGAAAACATATATTACAGAACATTATAATCTAGATGTAATTATCTCAGTTGGCTATAGAGTTAAGTCTGTAAAAGGTGTAAAGTTTAGACAGTGGGCAACAAGTGTGCTAAAAAACTATATCCAAAATAGTTATGCTATAAATAGTCATAAAATAACAGAACAAAGATTAATGCTACTGGAAAATGATGTTGCAAGTATAAAATCTCAAATAAAAGATAATTCATTGGAGATAAAACAAGGAATATTTTTTGATGGGCAGATATTTGATGCTTATTTGTTTATAGCAGGTTTGATAAAAAGTGCTAAAAAATCAATTATTGTAGTTGATAACTACATAGATGAGTCTGTATTGATACTATTTTCAAAAAATCAAAATGTTAAAATAACTATATATACCCAAAGCATATCAAAACAATCGCAATTAGATATAGAAAAATACAATAAACAGTATAATAACTTAGAAATAAAAGAGATTAAAAATTATCACGATAGATTTATAATAATTGATGATAAAGAGATATATCACATAGGAGCAAGTTTGAAAGATTTGGGTAAAAAAGTTTTTGCTTTTAGCAAGATGGATATAGATAGTAATGAGATATTAAAGATGATACAAAGGTAAAAAGTGGTGATAAGTGTA
Organism: Sulfurovum sp.; assembly: GCA_020721345.1. Lineage (GTDB taxonomy): Bacteria > Campylobacterota > Campylobacteria > Campylobacterales > Sulfurovaceae > BN30871. The sequence goes on along the minus strand of DYMX01000014.1, from coordinate 24,132 downwards.
AGCAAAAAACTCCTCAGGGTAGCAGGTAAGACAAATGCTGCATTTAAGCTAATAAATGAAGGTGATAAGGTACTCGTTGGGTTAAGTGGCGGCAAGGACTCTTTGGCGCTCGTCCATATACTAAAACATATGCAAAGACATGCGCCTTTCAAGTTTGAGTTTGAAGCTTGCACAGTTAACTATGGAATGCCTGGAGAATCATATGAATATCTTCATGATCATTGTTTGGAACATGGAATAAAACATACGGTATATGATACAAATATTTTTGAAATCTCAAATGATACCATTAGAGAAAATAGCTCATTTTGCAGTTATTTTTCTCGCATGAGAAGAGGTGCGCTTTATACATTTGCCGAAAATGGAGAATTTACAAAAATTGCTTTGGGGCATCATTTTGATGATGCTGTGGAGAGTTTTTTTATGAATATGTTTTATAACGGTTCCATGAGAAGTTTAGCACCTATCTATAAAACAAACAGAGGAGTTCATCTTATTCGCCCGCTAATCCAAGCAAGAGAATCACAGCTTAGAGCATTTGCCGATGAAAACAACATTCAGACAATCGGTGATGAAGCATGCCCGGCAATGCTAAAAAATGTAAAAATGCCACATGCCAGAGAATCAACAAAAGAGTGGTTAAAAGAGATGGAGTCAAAACAAAAAAATCTTTTTAAAATGTTAAAAGCATCTTTTGAGCATATACATGATGACACTTTTTTTGATCCAGCCAGGTGGAATAGAGATGATATAAATAAAATGAGCAGTGAACAGTGAGCAGTGAACAATTAGCAACTAACAGCGAGCAATTTAGCTTTGTTGTAAGTGAAGATAATCGTATTGATAAGGTTTTAGCCGGACAATTAAATTCAAGCCGCAATCAGGTAGAAAAACTCATAGAAAAAGGCTTCGTGAGTATCAACGACAAGGTTATATCAAAAACAAGCCAAAAGGTATATATAAACGATATCGTTTCATATCTACTGTCGCAAGCATCACAAAAAGAGGCAATGAATATTGATCTTGATATAGAGATTCTTTATGAAGATGAGTATTTGATGGTTGTAAATAAACCCAGCAATCTTGTGGTTCATCCAGCCCCCAGTGTCAAAGAACCCACGCTGGTCGATTGGCTAATAAAAAAAGGCATATCTCTATCTACGATATCAGGCGAAGAGAGACATGGCATAGTTCATAGGATAGACAAAGATACAACAGGAGCATTAGTAATAGCTAAAACAAATGAAGCCCACGAAGCATTGAGCCTTCAATTGGAAGATAAAACAATGGGAAGGTATTATCTGGCTATTATTGATTATCCGCTTAAAGAAGATATCACTATTGAAGAAAATATTGCCAGAAATAGTACCAATAGACTTAAAATGGCAGTAGCCCAAAGTGGAAGATTTGCAAAAAGCGCTTTCGCCAAACTAAGCCTTGGAAAAAACAACATCGAACTTATTGCGGCAAAACTTTATACGGGCAGAACACATCAGATTAGAGTTCATTTGGCTCATTTGGGACGACATATACTAGGCGATAATTTATATGGATATAGAGGAAAAGATATGCCAAGAGTTTTTTTACACGCAAGACTTATATATTTTAAGCATCCGGCGACAAATGAAATTGTAGAGTTTGAAGCGCCGTTATTTGACGACATGAAAGAGTTTTTAGATAGCAATTTTGAAACAAATTGTATTGATCTTATAACACCAAAAGCGATAAAAGGAGTTTTTAGTGCCTCATGTTAAAACAAAGCCGATTAGTAGCCATGAACTCGAAACTAGAGCAAGTAAATATCCCGATATTATCGAATTTGTAGCCCATTCTATAAATTATAATGAGTTGCTAATATCCGTAAATTATGAAAATGAAAAATTTTTGCTTATCTATAAATATGATGATAGTGAGGGGCTGCTTAAATTTGAAAAGATCACAAGACCGCTTAAATTGGCAACTCTAAAAGAGGCAATCGGCAGAGTCTCTAAACTGTTGGAACTTGAAATAGTGAGCTCGAATATCGAAAATTTAAATAAAAAACCACCTCTTTTTGCTTCAAAGTATTATAAAAAAATTGAAGATTTTAAAGAAGTACATTTTGATTTTGATAAAGTTGCCATTGAGGTTGGGTTTGGGAGCGGGCGGCATATATTGTACCAAGCTGCTCAAAACCCTGATATATTATATATTGGCATTGAGATACACACTCCATCAGCGCAGCAGCTGCTAAAGCAGATAGAGATACAAAACCTAAATAATATATGGGCAGTAAATTATGATGCTAGACTTTTTTTAGAAATGCTGCCGTCAAATATTGCAAAACAAATATTTGTTCATTTTCCTGTTCCTTGGGATAAAAAACCAAACCGTAGAGTGATAAGTGTTGATTTTGTAAGCGAGGCCATGAGGGTTTTGGATATGGGGGGTACATTAGAGCTTAGAACCGATAGTGACTTGTATTATAGATACTCTCTAGAAGTATTTAGCTCATTTGAAAAGATAAAAATGCAAATACAAAAGAACTTTGCATTGCCTATAATCAGTAAGTATGAAGCTAGATGGAACAAGCAAGAAAAAGATATTTATGACATTACAATGGTTTGCAATGAAAAATCACAAAAATTTGACAATAATTTTCTTTTTTCTTTTGATAAAATGAGTTATAATATAAGCATGGCAGAGAATCTGCCGCGTGAAAGTAATATCTATAAAAGCTTTTTCGTCCATTTCGAGAGATTTTATATGATTGGAAAAGAATCAATGATGATTAGATGCGCATTTGGAGATTTTGCTAGACCTGAACACAAGTATATAATTTTAAACAAAGAAGGTTGTTATTACTATCACTCGGAACCGATAGGATCAAGAGCTAATTTTGATGCGCATAATACGATAAAGGAGTTATTAAATGCCTAATGTTGTTGAAGCAAGAAGCTTGTCTCTTTCATACAATAAAGAACATATAGTTATAGAAAAGGCAAACTTCAATATAAGAAAAGGCGAATTTATTTTTATAACCGGACCAAGCGGAAGCGGAAAATCAACATTGCTAAAATCGCTTTACGGCAGCATAAAGGCTGATTCCGGCTTGCTTAAAGTTGGAGAGCTGGAGCTTAAAAATGCTACGTCGTCCAAGCTTCAAGAACTAAGAACACATCTTGGTATCGTATTTCAAGACTATAAGCTGGTAAACGAATGGACTGTTGCTAAAAATGTAGCTCTTCCCTTGATGATAGCAGGATATTCTATGGATCTTCAGCAAACACAGGTTCAAAGGCTTCTTAAACATGTAAAGTTGGGCGACTATACAAATAGATACCCATATGAGCTAAGCGGTGGAGAGCAGCAAAGAGTAGGCGTTGCAAGGGCTTTGGCTAAAAATCCTATGATGATCTTAGCAGATGAGCCAACCGGAAATCTTGATGATTACTCTTCAAATGTAATTTGGGATTTGTTAGAAAATGCGTGTGTACAGCTTCAAACAACTGTTGTTGTTGTAACACATAAAATTCCTATGGTGTTTTCATTGCCATATAGACATTTAATCTTAGAAAACAAGGGTGTTTATGAAGTCCATTAAAAATCATTTAATGTTTATTTTGCCCCTGATTGCTATCCTTTTGGGAATACAGTTTTTTTTGATCTTTGAAAGATTAGCAGACGCATATGAAGAAAAATTAAAAAATAGCTATACAATGCTTGCGGTAAGTGAAAGAGAGCTTACTATAAAAGATTTTCAGGCTATAAATCCAAATATTGCCAGCAGTATAAAAGTTGAAAGAAACGAAATCCTAAAAGAGATATCCGCAGGTCAGAAACCGGAAGATGTGGAAGAAATAATGAATTCATTGCCAAATTTTTACAATCTAAAACTAGCAAAATATTTGGATACCCAAGGCATTGAAAAGCTAAAAAAACAGCTGATGGTTTCAGGCAAAATTAAAAAAGTCGAAACTTTTGAAATCAGTTATAGTTCAAACTATAAACTTTTTAAATTTATAAAATTTATATTAAATTTATTTATACTGTTTATGGGCATTGTAAGTTTGTTCTTGGTTATCAAACAGATGGAAGTTTGGGGATATATTCATAAAGAGAGAATGCAGGTTATGGAGATATTTGGAGCTCCTCTTATGCTTAGAAGCGGAATTCTTTTTAGGGTAGCATTTTTAGATGCGATAATATCCACTTTTATAATAGCCGGCATATTTTTATTTTTTAGTTATTACGGCGTAAATGTGGGCGGCATTGATATTGTAGAACAAAATAGCAAGTTGCTATTTTTAACGCTTGATGGAGCTATTTTGTTTTCAAGCGCTTTATTTATGGTTTTAATTTCTGTTTATAGCGTTGTAACATCTTCAAAGGAAAAAGATATATGATCAGGGTTTTGCCTGCTTTAGTTTTTTTTATTGTTGTTGTATTTAACGGCAGTGCGTCAGCTGCCAATGCAAAAGATAAACGTACAAAATCATCAAATGGAACATCAAGTACGATAAAGAAAATAAATCAATCAGCTTTGGCTATTAAAGAGACAAATAATAATGCTTTGGCAATCAAACAAAAAATAGAAAACACTAAACAAAATATAAGTAAAGTAAAAAATGAAATAAGATTGATTGATGGAAAATTAACCAAGTTATCAAAAGATTATATTTTTACCGAAGAAGAGTATAAACAGATCTCAAAAGAAGTTGAGATATGTGAAGCCCAACTAGAAAAGGTTAGTAAAGAGTTGGAGATAAAACATAATGCTTTAATAACTTTATCTGCCGAGCAATTATCACTTAGTGTTGCAATAAGACAAGCCGGAGATTTAACAAAGGGATCGGTAATATCTGCTGAGTTTTATGAAAAACAAAAAATTTCTAACCAAAAAAAGATATCAAACTTAGAAAAAGATATCTTAAGCCTCAATCTGATAAAAAACAAAAGATTGGAGATAGTGCAAAATGCCAAAAATACATTAGGTATCATTACAAAACAACGGCATACTTATACTATTCAAAAGACAAGCCAAGAAAAAGAGATAATTGCGCTTAATAAACAAGAAGAAAAATATCAAAGAGATCTAGACTCCATTACAAAAAGACAAGATGAGTTGCGAAACACTCTCGCTAAACTCAATATCCTAAGAGCAAACGAGGTTGCAGAGGCGCAAAGACAAGCCAAGGTGCAAAGACAAGCTATTGCTTCGGAAGTAGCGCGTAAAAAAAGACTTAGAAGCGAGATAGCAAAAGCTAAGCATATGGAAAGAACAACCGGTAAAAAAGTTGATGTACAAGCATTGGAAGCAAAAGCGCAAAGCGACAGCGTTAAACAGATAAATTCATCATATAAGGCAACCGCAACATCAAGTTACAGCGGCGGTAAAACAATTTCTCCTATCGCAGGCGCAAGCGTAATAAAAAGATTCGGTACATACGAAGATCCGATATACAAGATAAAGATATTTAATGAGTCTATAACTCTGCAAGCACCGTCAAGCGACGCAGCCGTAGTAAGCGTAATGGATGGGAAAGTTGTATATGCCGGAAATAGCAGTATGCTTGGAAAGGTTGTTGTGATAGCTCATGCAGGTAATTTGCATACCGTTTATGCAGGATTGTCAAAAATTCCTCCGACAATTACGGCAGGAACGGCTGTTTCAAGAGGATATACAATAGGAAAAGTGTCGCGAAGATTGATCTTTGAAGCAACAAAAAACTCAAGGCAGATAGACCCTTTGCAACTGATTCAAATTTAGATCAAATCTAGTTTAAACAGCCTATAACCATATTTTTGGTATACTAAAGTAAATAAAAAAGGCAAAAATGTGAAGAAAAGAATTTTAGTAAAATTTTCCGGTGAGGCTTTAGCGGGCGAAAACGGTTATGGTATTGATACAAAAATTTTAAATTTTATTGCCAATGAGATAAAAGAGTTGACACAAAACGGCATTGAAGTCGCTATTGTAGTTGGTGGCGGAAATATCATAAGAGGTGTAAGTGCAGCGGCAGACGGTATCATAAAAAGAACAAGCGGCGACTATATGGGAATGCTTGCAACCGTAATAAACGGCATTGCTATACAAGAAGCATTGGAGCATATAGGCTTAGAGGCAAGACTCCAATCAGCTATTGATATGAGAGAAATTGGCGAGTCGTTTATAGTTAGACGAGCAAGAAGACATTTGGACAAAGGCAGGGTAGTTATTTTTGTCGGTGGAACCGGCAATCCGTATTTTACAACGGATACGGCAGCAACTCTTAGAGCATCAGAAGTTGAGGCGGAAGTTTTAATTAAGGCAACAAAAGTTGACGGCGTATACGACAAAGATCCGAATAAGTTTGATGACGCTATTAAGCTAGATGAGATCAGCTATGACGAAGCGTTAAGCGATCATATAAAAGTAATGGATGATACTGCCATAGCATTGGCAAAAGAAAACGGTTTGCCTATAATAGTGTGTAATATGTTTAAAAAAGGAAACCTGCTCTCTATAGCGCAAGGCGATTTTTCTAAATGTTCTATAGTTAAATAATATAAAAAGGATACAAAATGATAAGACTCGAACAAGTTGCAGCAAAAGCTTTGGAAAAAGTTGGATTTGATAGATATTTACTTGCCTGCGCTGTTAGCAAAAGAGCGGCAGAGCTAAGCAACGGCGCACAACCGTTAATTGATATGAATGTTAAAAAAATGAAAAACACAGATATTGCACTTTTGGAAATTGCCGAAGGAAAAATTACAGTAAATATTGAAAGTTAATTTTTGTGGATACATTTTTAGATGAAGTTAAAAAATGTAGTACTATTGAAGAATCTAAAAATATACTTTTTTCGCAATTAAACAATAAACCTTCAGAGTCTACATTAAAAGCGCTTGAAATCGCAATCAAAGCCCATGTAGGACAATTTAGAAAAAGCGGCGAGCCGTATATCATTCATCCTATTTTGGTGGCATCAATTACTGCATTTATAAGCGGTGATGAAACTATGGTTCAGGCTGCTCTTTTGCATGATGTGATCGAAGATACGCTTTTGGAAAAAAGTGATATCGAAAAAGATTTTTCTAGTGATGTTGTTCATCTTGTAGAAGGACTTACAAAGATAGTTGCCATAAGAGATACCGAAATCGTCTCCTCTAAATCAAATGAAAAAATTATCAGCTCGGCCATGTCTTTTAGGAAAATGTTAATTGCTTCAATCGGCGATGTCAGAGTTCTTGTGATCAAGCTATGCGATAGATTGCACAATATGATGACATTGTCTGCATTGAATCATGAAAAACAAGAGCGGATAGCCCAAGAGACATTGGTAGTATATGCTCCAATTGCTCATAGGCTTGGTATTTCAAAGATAAAAAATATATTAGAAGATCTTAGCTTTGAGATAATTTATCCAAAAGATTATCAAAAGATAAATGAATATCTCATAGCTAACAATCAAAACTTGCAGCTAAGTCTAAATTCTTTTATAGACAAAACAAAAAATATACTTTTTAAAAATGGATTTTTAAAAGATAGCTTTGAAATAATAGGCAGGATTAAACATAACTATTCAATATATATCAAAATGCATAGAAAAGGTATAGATATAGATGAAGTTTTAGACCTTATTGCTATCAGGACCATAGTTGATAATCCGATAGAGTGCTACAAAGTACTTGGCGCTATGCATATCAATTTCACTCCTCTTATATCAAGATTTAAAGACTACATAGCATTGCCGAAAGAAAATGGATATCAAACTATCCATACCTCCATTTTCGATGATAAAAATATAGTTGAAGTTCAAATAAGAACAAAAGATATGCATAGACTCGCTGAGTTCGGAGTTGCCGCTCATTGGAAATACAAGAGTATGGACTCTTCTGTTAAGCTCGATTGGCTGGAAGGATTGCAGTACCAAAATGATTCCATCGAAGAATTTTATGAGCTAGCCAAGGGTGATCTCTTTAGCGAAGATATATCGGTATTTTCGCCAAAAGGAGATCAATTTACTCTTCCCAAAGGATCTGTTGCGCTGGATTTCGCCTATGCTATTCACTCTGAAGTCGGGGCAAAGGCTATGGGCGCAAATCTAAACAAGCAAAAAGGTTCATTATTGTCTCCCCTTAGAAATGGGGATATAATCAGGATAATAACAAGTGATGAAAACAACTATCATTGTTCTTGGTTAGATAGCGTTAAAACTTCAAAAGCAAAAGATGGGATAAAAAATCTATGCAGATCAAGGCTGAAAGAGTGTGATATGCTTATTTCATTCAATATGCTTTCTACAATATTCGATGTGCCTGCATATGAGATAAAAGCAACCATAGACAATCAAAAAAATAGCAAAAATATATATAGAATAGCTACAAAATTAGATTTTTTAAAAGATAAAATAGGCAAAATATCGCAACTTTTAGGTCTAAAAGAGGTAAGATCGTGGGAGTTGTTTAAAAAAGGCTATAAAAAACCATTTTTGAAAACTATAGAACTTTTTGAATTTTTCGGTAATAAAAATATAGACAGTGTTGAATTTGACTATTGCTGTCATCCAAAAATAAACGATGAGATAGTTGCTTTTTATGACAACGGTAAAGCTATAATACATCATAAACTTTGCAATAAGGCATACGGAATGATGTCCGAAGAAAAACCGATGGTTTTTGTAAGTTGGAAAAATTCAAAACTTTCAAAATATAGACTTATCATTAGTCTTCAAAACCAAAAAGGAATGCTCGCGAGCTTACTATCTTTTTTGTCAAAAATGGACTTGAATGTTACAAGCATTGAGCTAGGCATCAATGTAAGCGACAAGGCAGAATTTTGTAAAATAGAAGTTGAAAGTTTTGAAAATAAAAAATCAAACATTGAGGCAAAGATTTCAAAAGAGTATAAGTTGATCGAGATCATAAGCTTAAATGATGCGTATAATAATTAAGTTAAGAGGGGAAAATGATACAAAGAGCACTTGAAGAGATAAAAAGAGGAGTTAGCGAGATCATCGATTTTGAGTATATTGAAAAACTCGTAACAAGATATTACAGTGACAGCACCACTTATACGATAAAAGCAGGTTTTGATCCGACAGGCGCAGATTTGCATCTGGGACATACCGTACTTTTAAATAAATTAAGAACTTTTCAAAAACACGGTGCAACGGTACAATTGGTAATAGGTGATTTCACTGCCACTATCGGCGATCCAACCGGAAAAAGTGAAACAAGAAAGATTATGGATAGAAAAACAATTATAAAAAATGCAAAAACATATCAAGATCAGGCATTTTTGGTTTTAGACAAAGAAAAAACTGAGCCTGTGTACAATTCTGTTTGGTTTGAAAAATTGGGAGCTTCAGGAATGGTTGCTCTAACAACACAATTTAATGTTGCAAGAATGCTGGAACGTGATGATTTTGAAAAAAGATTCAAATCGAACCAAAGTATATCAATATCCGAATTTTTGTATCCATTATTGCAAGGATATGATAGTGTAGAGCTAAAAAGCGATATTGAACTTGGCGGAACGGATCAGAAGTTTAATCTATTAATGGGAAGACACTTGCAACGCTCTTACCATGTCGGCAAAGAGCAAGCGGTTATCACTATGCCTATACTTGAAGGTTTGGACGGTGTGCAAAAGATGAGCAAGTCGCTAGATAATTATATAGGCATAACGGAAGAGCCAAATACCATATATGCAAAAGTATTGTCGATATCGGATGAACTGATGTGGAGATACTATGAACTTTTAAGCTCTTTGAGTCTAAATGAGATAAATGATCTAAAAACAGGCGTTCTTGGTGGCACTATCCATCCAAAAAAAGTAAAAGAAAATCTAGCGCTTGAGCTAGTTACAAGGTTTTATAATCAAGAGTTGGCTAATATAGCAAAAGAGGAATTTGATAAAGTGTTTAAATCCAATGAACTTCCTTCGAATATTGATGAGTTTGAGATCAATAAACCTACATGGATATGTAAAATTTTAGTAGATGTACAAATTGAACCTTCTACGTCACAAGCTAGAAGAGACATTAAGCAAGGTGCCATCAAACTAAATGGGAAAAAGATCTCTGATGAACAGATGACGCTAGAAAGTGGTGAGTATATAGCTCAAGTCGGAAAAAGAAAATTTGCAAAAATAAAGGTTAAATAAGTGTCATTTGCACCATTAAAAATCGGAAAACATATCATAGATACACCAATTATCCAAGGCGGTATGGGAGTAGGAGTCAGCTGGGATAGGCTAGCAGGAACCGTATCAAAAGAGGGCGGACTTGGAGTTATAAGTTCTGTTGGGACCGGTATATATGAAAATAGAAGATATTCTAACAAGTTAGCCGGCGATAACCGTCCGGTTGACGCAGTTAACTTTTATTCAAAAGAAGCGCTTCATGAAATTTTTGCAAGGGCAAGAAAAATATGCGGAAACAAACCCCTTGCCACAAATGTTTTATATGCTATAAATGACTACAAAAGAGTTGTTATAGACTCATGTGAAGCTGGCGCAGATATCATTATTACAGGAGCAGGTTTGCCTCTAACTATGCCTGAATGCGTCAAAGATTTTCCTGATGTTGCTTTAGTCCCGATCGTTTCTACCGCTAAAGCGCTTAAGATATTGTGCCGAAGATGGGAAAAGAGTCACGGTAGAATGCCTGACGCCGTTATAGTAGAAGGACCGCTTAGCGGTGGGCATCAAGGGTTTAAATATGATGAATGTTTTTTACCTGAAAATCAACTTGAAGCAATTTTACCTCCTGTTGTAGAAGAAGCGAAAGAGTGGGGCAATATGCCGGTAATTGCCGCAGGCGGAGTATGGGACAATAGCGATATTAAAAAAATGTTTGCGCTAGGAGCCAGCGGTGTGCAAATAGGTACAAGATTTATAGGCACTTATGAGTGTGATGCGAGCGATAAGTTCAAACAAGTCATACTTGATTCGAAAGAAGAGGACATTAGGCTTTTTAAATCACCGGTAGGATATCCGGCAAGAGGCGTAAAAACTAATCTTCACCATATGATAGAACTTGGTACAGCTCCAAAAGTTGCATGTATATCAAATTGTGTTGCCCCTTGTCATCATGGAGAAGAAGCAAAAGCTGTTGGATATTGTATCGCAGACAGATTGAGTGATGCGTACGATGGAGATTTGAGCAAAGGGCTTTTCTTCACGGGGTCAAATGGATACAGACTAAATGAAATAATTTCCGTAAAAGAACTATTAGATAAACTTGTAAACGGTGAGTAGTAGTAAATTATGAATGTGAGATTGTTGTTTGTTTTAATCTTTATTTTTTTAAGTTTTTCATACGCAATGAATGTTTTAGAAAAAGTATCTCTAAGTGGCAGTACTTTAGAGCTGAAATTTAAAAAAGATTTAAAACCTAAAGAGATTAATTATCTAACACTCGAAGACCCGAAAAGAGAAATTTTTGACTTTGAAAATTCACAAATAGGCGACGATATAGGCTCCATTGATACTGATGGTATGGTAAAAATAGCGCAAAATAGACCAGATAGAGTAAGGGTCGTAATATCAGGAAAGCTTGACAGTGATGCACGATTGTCAGGCAATATATATAAAATACCTCTCAAAATAAACAGCAGCTCATCTTTTGAGAGCACTTCTGCAGAAAGCAAAAAAGAGATCAAGAACTCAAGCACGAAAAATATAGAATATAATGAACTTGATAGTATTTTTTCAGGCATTCAAAAAGCGCCAAAAATAAAAATCGAAGATTGCGAAGTGCCTACAAAGAAAAGTAAAAATAGTAATAACGGCTTTAAGTCAAAAGAACAATTTATTAAAGAGCCAACTGCGGGCGGGGATGTTATAGTCATTGATGCCGGTCACGGCGGAAAAGACCCTGGTGCTGTGAGCGGAGATTTGCAAGAAAAAGATGTGACACTTTCAGTTGCTAAAAGACTTGGCAGGATATTGGCAAATAGAGGCTACAAAGTATATCTTACTAGGGACGATGATAGATTTATCACGCTTGAGCAAAGAACTAAAATGGCAGATAAAAAAGATGCAAAGATATTTCTGTCGCTCCATTGCAATGCTGCGCCAAATGAAAGAGCGGCAAACAATATGAAAGGTATTGAAACATTCTTTTTGCAGAGAAGTAAAGATGCCAGAAGCCAAGCGATCGCGGCTAGGGAAAATGCCTCTGTTTTACAAGGAGCCGACAAGAAAAGCAAACAAGTTATCGTAGATGCTGTACTATGCGGACCAAAGATAGTCCTTTCAAATAAACTTGCTATCGATATCCAAAATAATCTTATGAAAAATCTGCCGACAAAAGATGGAGGGGTTAGAAGCGCTCCTTTTTGGGTATTGGTGGGCGCGAGCAGACCGTCAGTTCTTGTGGAAATGGGCTATATCACCCATCCTGAAGAAGGACAAATGCTCTTTAATGATGGATATCAATCTAAGATCGCTAATGGAATAGCCGACGGGGTTGTTAGGTATCTTGCAAATCAAAGAGAAGAGATAGGGTTTTAAAAATAATTATTGTAGCCTAGAGGCATTTTTTCCCATCAATACGATGGGAGTATGTTTTTGAAATTGTATAAACTATTTGTAGTTTTTGATGGCTTTTTCTAAAATAGCAGTTGCCTCTGCTTTGCCTTTAAATCCTGTAACCTTTACCCATTTATTTGGCTCAAGCGCTTTGTATGTTTCAAAGAAGTTTTTGATACGGTTTTGAGTGTGAACAGGAATATCGTTTAGATCTTGGATATTATCATAAGTCGGATCGATCTTGCTAGAAGGTACTGCTATTAGCTTCTCATCCCCGCCTTTTTCATCTTCTGTTAGAAGCACGCCCACAAGACGACATTTGATAACGCTTCCTGCTTGAAGTACATAGTCACAAAGTACCAATACATCGGCTGGATCTTCATCGTCTGAAAGTGTATCAGGAACAAATCCATAGTTTGCAGGATAGTGCATTGCTGAGTACAAAACTCTATCAACCATAACCGCACCACTATCTTTATCTAGCTCATATTTGATATTTGAATTTAACGGAACTTCGATAACAACCTTAACTTCGTCAGGATTTTTACCATGACCGATCTTATCTATATTCATAAAATTACTCCTTGTTTTGATTGGTGAAATATTATCATAAAAGGTTTGAAAGATTACTCTTTTTCATCATTTAATGCGTATATTATCTCTTTTTTTTGAAGTTCATCTGTAAATTTTTTGAAATTTTCTAAAGCTACTGATTTGTCAGTCGATGCAACTGAGAGCGTAACTCTTGACCCATCGCTATAAAGCTTTGGCAGAGAAGACATTTCAACATTTTTTGGCATTGTCTCCATGATAGGTATCAACTCACTCTCTTTGCACAAAGCAGTTAAGGTGTGTCTATAAACTTTTCTTTTTTTGATATTCAATCTTGGAAGAATATCTAACACCATTTGGTGGCTTATCTCCGGAAAACCGGGCATAAAAAAGAATTTCTCATCTAGGCTGAATGCGGGCATTTTGTTAAAATGATTTTCTAGCAATTTGCAATCTTTGGGTAAATTCGCCATATTTATGGCATATGGATATGCTCTAACTCCTAGTGTATCAATTATTTTTTTTTTGCTTCTTCATTGATATAAAGTACACCGTCTCTAAGAGCAGTTGCGGCAGCTTGTCTTGTGTGGTCATCAGGAGTTGAGCCGATCCCGCCAAAGCAAAAAATAACACCATCTGGTAGACAATTTAGCCAGTTAAGCGTCGAGACGATCAAGTTTGGATCATCATATAATGACCAAAGATGCTTTTAGCGTATGACCGTATTTTGCAAGCTCGGATGAGAGAAATTCAAAATGCTTATCTTCTCTTCTCTTATTTAAAATCTCCGTTCCTATGATAAGAGCATAAAAATCCACTATCAATCTTCTATATAATTTTTTAGCTTTCTGCCGACTTTTGGATGTTTTAGTTTTTTGATCGCTGACGATTCTATTTGTCTAACTCTTTCTCTTGTTACGCTTAGCTCTTTTCCTATCTCTTCAAGCGTTCTGTCACTTTCATCATCAAGTAGTCCGAACCTCATTCTTATAACGGCTCTTTCTCTTTCGTTCAGCTGTTCTAAGACTTCATCTATTTGATTGTTTAAATCATCTCTAAGAACCTCTTCTGTAGGGCTTAATGAGCTTTTGTCTTCTATGAAGTCACCAAATCTTCCATCATCTTCGTCACCAACAGGAGATTCTAAACTTACGGGTTCTTTTGTTATTTTGATAACATTTCTTACTTTATCAGCTGAGAGTCCGATCTCTCTTGCTATCGTGTCTATATCCGGCTCTATGCCGTTTTCTTGCAGGTGCTTTCTGGTAATTTTATTTATTCGATTGATAGTTTCTATCATATGGATAGGTATCCTGATGGTTCTCGCTTGATCTGCGATTGCGCGGCTTATAGCTTGTCTTATCCACCATGTCGCATAAGTTGAGAATTTATACCCTTTTTCGTATTCGAACTTATCAACCGCCTTCATAAGACCTATATTTCCTTCTTGGATAAGATCCAAAAACGGCAGTCCGCGGTTTGTGTATCTTTTTGCTATAGAGACAACAAGTCTAAGGTTGCTTTTTGCCATTCTCGTTTTCGCTTTTTCGCTTTTGGCTTTACCTAGTCTGATTTGATTTAATATCTCTTCAAGTTTTTCAGGGCTTAGGTCAAATCCGCCTTTGCTTGCCTCTTTGGTTTCAAAAAGCTTTTTGATCTCTACGTATGTGCTTACCATTGTCGCTTCAGGAACGGCAATAGCAATCTCTTCTTTTGACATATTAATAATGTTTTTTAGTATGTTCTCATGGTTTTTGATAAGTATCTCATTAAAAAGCGGAAGCTTGTATTCAAGACGTTTAAGTTCTTTATCAAAGCTGTCATCGCTTTTTAGCGCTGTTTCCATGGCTTTTACAAGCTCATTTATTAGTTTGCTTGTCGGCCCAAGGTCTAAAAGAGCATGTTTAAGCAGCTCTTTTTTGTAAGCCACTTTGAGTCTTTCAGTGAACACATCTTCCGAGTCAACATCTCCGTGTTCGTTTATGAATTTTATAAGTTCGCCTCTAGACTTCATCCACTCTTTTTTTGCTTTTTCTAAAGCTTTAAAGCTCTCAAGTACTTGTCCAACTCTTTTGTCTTCTTTTGCAGGTTTTGCTTTTGCTTCTGTGTTTTCTTCTGATTCTTCGGATTCCGTTTCAACTTCTTCAACTTCTTCTTCACTATCATCGGCATCTTCAAAGCTTTTAAATAGCTCTTTTACTCTTCTTTCGCGGTTAAGGAGCGGTTCGCGGTATCTGATGATATAGTCAACAAGATAAGGAACTGAACAGATAGCATCTATGATGATGTCTTCTCCTTCTTTTATCTGTATACTCAGGTCAACTTCTTCGTCTTTTGTAAGAAGAGGAATTTTGCCCATTTCTCTTAGATACATCCTCACAGGACTATCACTTCTGCTCCACTCTAGAAGCTCTTTTTCTTTTGCAAAGTCAAACTCTTCTTCTAGGTTGCCGTCACTATTTTTTTTACGAATAATTTCACTATTTTCTATCTGTCTTCTAATGGTTAGATCTCTAGCAGCCTCAGAAGCGCTTATGACATTTATATTTTTATCTTGTGTTATTTTATATATTTTTTTTGCTTGAGTGCTTGTGATGGGTTTGTTGAATTCCCTCGCTATATTTTCATAGGTTATAAAATCATTATTGTTTTTCTGATACAACATCTCTTCTACTGTCTTCAAGCTGTCTTTTTCTGCCATTTTTGACTATCCTTTGTTTTATATCTTTTTATTTATATTCTGTAAACTTTTTCTGTTTTTGTAATCTTTATATTATGTCATATATTATACCGAAATTTTTTTAATCATAGAACAAATTTGCGCTTTCTTCTTTGGTTTTTATGCTACTTTTGGATATAATCGCCCAAAATAACGGACAAAAGGACAATCATTGCAAGGTAAAGTTTGGAAATTTGGAGAGAATATCGATACCGATTTGATAATAGCCGCAAGATACCTAAACACGAGTGACGCACAAGAGCTTGCAAAGCATGTCATGGAAGATGCAGATCCGAATTTTGTTTCAAAAATGAACAAAGGCGATATTATTGTTGCAGGCGAAAATTTTGGATGCGGAAGCAGCCGTGAGCATGCGCCAATAGCAATAAAAGCAGCAGGGATCAATGCAGTAATAGCGCCGACATTTGCCAGAATATTTTATAGAAATGCTTTCAATATGGGGTTACCGATATTTGAGCTCAAAGAAGCTGATGAGATAAATGAAGGCGATACTATAAAGATAGATATGGACAAGGGCGAAATTATAAACATAACCCAAGCGAAAACATACAAATTTGTTCCGATCCCTCCATTTATGCAACAGTTGGTTGATGCCGGCGGACTTATAGAGTTTGCAAAAAAAGAGCTTGAAGGGAAAAGTAAATAATGGCAAAAACATATAAAATAGGCATTATAAGAGGGGATGGGATAGGTCCGGAGATCGTAACGGAAGCTTTGAAGGTACTTGATAAAGTCGGCTCTGTTTGCGATATCAACTTTGAATATAAAGAGATGTTGCTTGGCGGCGCGGCGATAGACGCTACAGGCGTTCCTTTCCCAGACGAAACAAAAAAAGGCGTTGATAGTTGTGATGCTGTACTTTTTGGAGCAATCGGCGGTCCTAAATGGGATAACCTAGAGAGACGTCTAAGACCCGAAAGCGGACTTTTGGCGCTAAGAGCTCATATGGGAACTTTTGCAAATCTTCGTCCGGCTGTTGTTTACGATGAGTTGGTAAATGCATCTACTTTAAAACCGGAAGTAGTAAAGGGTGTTGATATCATGGTGGTTCGTGAGCTTATAGGCGGCATTTATTTTGGACAGCCAAGAGAATATCTAAAAGATCATTCTTATAATACCATGATATACACTAGGGCAGAAGTGACAAGAATAGCTAAAGTAGCATTTGAGATAGCCATGAAAAGAGACAAAAGGGTCTGTTCTGTTGACAAGGCAAATGTTCTTGAGGTCAGCCAATTTTGGAGAGATGTGGTTATAGAAGTAGCAAAAGAGTATCCTGAAGTTGAACTCTCTCATATGTATGTTGATAATGCTGCTATGCAGCTTATCAGAAATCCTAAACAGTTTGACGTAATACTAACCGGAAATATTTTTGGCGATATTCTCTCAGATGCCGCTAGTATGCTAAGCGGATCCATCGGACTTCTTCCAAGCGCAAGCACAGGCGAAGGTGTAGGGCTGTATGAGCCTATTCACGGCTCAGCTCCTGATATTGCAGGGCAGGGAATAGCAAATCCGTTGGCAACAATTTCAAGCGCTGCTATGATGTTAAAATATGCATTAGGCGAGATGGAAGCATCTAGTAAAATAGATCATGCTATAAAACAAGCTCTTAAAGATGGATATAGAACAGGCGATATCGGCGCATATGATGCTAAAACGATATGCAACTGTTCACAAATGGGAGATGTTATAGTCTCTTATATAAAATAAGCAAACGGATAAAAATGAGTTTAAAAGCAAGAATTTTAATTGACTGTAATGATGACAAGGGCTTGGTTTATAAAATTTCAAAACTTTTTTTTGATAAAGATCTAAATATAGAAGACAATCAAGAGTTTGTTGATGTTGAAACAAATAGGTTTTTTATGAGAACCGTAATTTCAGGTAAATTTGACCCAGAGATACTTGAAAGCGAACTTTTGGTTGCGCTGCCGAATGATGCAAATATAAAAGTAATTATGCCAAAAAGAAAAAAAATAGTTCTTATGGCAACAAAAGAATCTCATGCTTTAGGCGATATACTTATACGTCATCAAGATGATGAACTTGATGCCGAGATAGTTGCTGTTGTGGCAAATCACAATACCCTCGAAGAGCTTGTCAGAAGGTTTGATATACCGTTTTTTCATATAAGCGCAGACGAGATGAGCAGAGAAGAGCATGAAGGGGTCATTATAGATCTTTTAAATGAATTTGAATTTGATTATGTTGTACTTGCAAAGTATATGAGGATTCTAACACCAAATTTTGTAACGCATTTTACAGGTAAGATCATCAATATCCATCATTCATTTTTGCCGGCTTTTATTGGAGCAAATCCATATAAACAAGCTTTCCATAGAGGCGTTAAGATCATTGGCGCAACAGCACACTTTGTAACAAACGACCTCGATGAAGGACCGATTATCTCCCAAGATGTAATACCGGTAAATCACAGATTTGACTGGACTGATATGCAGCGTGCAGGAAGAGATGTGGAAAAGATCGTACTTTCCAGGGCGCTTGATCTAGTGCTAACGGACAGAGTATTTGTAAACGGCAATAAGACAATAATTTTTTAAATGTTCAACATAGTTCTAATCAATCCACAAATTCCGCCAAATACCGGCACAATTGGAAGACTTTGCGTAAATTTAGGCGCAACTTTGCATTTGGTTAAGCCGCTCGGTTTTTCTATCGATGATAAAGAAGTTAAAAGGGCAGGACTTGACTATTGGGAAAAGCTTGATCTGAAAGTTTGGGAAAGTCTAGATGATTTTTTGTTCCACAACCCAATAGATGATAGATTTCATTTTGCTACGACAAAAACAAAAAATTTATATTTTAATAGCAGTTATAAAGCAGGCGATTTTTTAGTTTTTGGCTCTGAAACAAAGGGAATACCTAGTTATATTTTAGATGAAAATGCTAAAAATTGTATAACTATTCCCATGAGCAGTGATAATGGAAGAAGTTTAAATCTCGCACTTAGTGTCGGAATTGTAACTTACGAAGCTATAAGACAAAATTATGAAGTAATAAAGGATAATTTATAATGGAGACAAAAGAGATAATTTACTACATAGCATTGATTATGTTCATAGCTATTACGATTTTTAATATAAGAAGTTATTACAAAGGAAAGTTTGATGAGGATTGGAAGAGAAAAGATATGAAAGAAGAAGAGAATAACTCTTAACCGCCTCTTTACGAAATATTGGGTAAAATAATTAACTTTATTTTATAGGAAATTTAATCTTATGCGCGCACAATTATTGGTAGAGGTTGGAGTCGAAGAACTTCCGGCAATCCCACTTTTAAAAATCATAGACAATATAAAATCATCTTGGAGTAATATTTTAGAGAAGTATCTGCTTGCAAGTGATTTTGACTTCTTTTATACTCCTAGACGATTAGTTCTGATACACAAAGAGATTTCTCTTAAACAAGCCGATTCGAACATGGAACTTTTTGGACCCCCTGTGGCAATAGCAACAAAAAACGGCATACCGACACCGGCAGGAATTAGTTTTGCCAACAAGTGCGGCGTTGAGTTCAGCGCGCTTTCTACTACTGTGGATAGAGGCAAAGAAGCGCTTTATTATAGTAGTACAAAAGAAGGTGTTGATACTGCTTCATTATTGGAAGATATGATAAAAGAGTGGATAGAGTCTATGTCGTTTGGAAAAATGATGAGATGGGGAGATAGGAGCGATGAGTTTATAAGACCGATCAGATGGCTTCAAGTTAGACTTGATGATGGTGTTGTGGATGCTGAACTTTTTGGTGTTAAGAGCAGTAATTTTACTTATGTTAATAGAATGAAAAGTTTTGAAAAACAAGAAGTTGTAAAAATTAGTGATTTTGAAAGTATCTTAAGAGAGGGTAGCGTATTGCTAAAGCCTGATGATAGAAGAGGGTTGATTCTTGGAGAGTTTGCAGAGCTTCAAAAAGAGAACAATATAACCATAGAGATAGATGAAGATCTGCTTGATGAGGTTGTGGCAATTACGGAAAATCCAAAAGCGTTGCTTGGTAAATTTGAGGAAGCATTTTTGACTTTACCACCTGAAGTTATCATAACATCTATGAAAGAAAATCAAAGATATTTTCCTGTGTTCAATGGAGATAAATTATCAAATCACTTTGTGGTAGTAAGTAATGCTCTAACGGATGATTATAGTAAAGTAGTTGCAGGTAATGAGAGAGTGCTTAAACCTAGACTTAGCGACGCTATGTTCTTTTATCAAAATGACCTAAAGCGTGGACTTAAAATTGATGGGCTTGAGCTTGTGCAGTTTATGGATGGATTGGGTACAGTTATCGATAAAATTGACAGAGAAGAAAAAATTGCACTTTATTTGGCAAGCAAATTCGGCATTGATGGTAAAAAGATAAGCCAAGCCGTGCGCCTTGCTAAAGCTGACCTTACAAGTGAGATGGTTTACGAGTTTACAGAGCTTCAGGGGCTTATGGGCTATTATTACGCCAAAGCTTTAAATCTTGATAGCGACGTGCGCTTAGCAATAAAAGAGCAATATATGCCAACAGGCGAGGGAAGCGAACTTCCAAGCTCTATATTTAGCGCAATAGTAGCAATGGCGATAAAACTTGACACTCTTATAGGTTTATTTAGCGTCGGTAAGATCCCGACAGGCTCTAAAGATCCATTTGCGCTCAGAAGAGCGGTTAACGGGATAGTTAGAATCGTTTTAGAGTTTGACTTGCCTTTTGATATTGACGAGATGATACAAGGGCTTGCAAATGAATATAAAGAGTTTGATTTAAAACAACTAAAAGCATTTATGTTGGAGAGAATTTCAAAAAGTATAGATATGAATCCTTCGATTATAAATGCAGTTTTAAGTTCAAATGAGAGTGATATAGTCAAAATATTTAAAAAATGCGAAGCGCTAAATAGCATTGTTAGTGGAAATGACTTTAAAGATATATCCATAACATTTAAAAGAGTAGCAAATATATCAAAAGATGTAAGCGATTTTAATGTTGATGAGGATAAATTTGAGTTGGATGAAGAAAAAGATCTTTATACACAGTTCAAAAATATAATTTCAAAAAAACATGAGAGTTATGAAGATAATTTAAAAGCACTTTTTTCTCTAAAAGAGTTACTTGATAATTATTTTGATAAAGTTATGGTAAATAGCGATGATGTATCCTTGAAAAATAACCGCTTAGCAACTATCGGACAAATTTATAATAGTTTTAAAAACATTGCCGATATAAAAGAGATAACTATCTAATGCTTTACGATACTGTAGTCATAGGTGCAGGGATCGCAGGTTGTAGTGTTGCTTATTTTTTAAAACAAAAAAATCAAAAAGTTCTACTAGTCGATAAAGAAGGTATTGCAAGCGGCGGGAGCGGTGCTGCCGGAGCTTTTCTCTCTCCTAAGATAGGTGTGAGTTCGCCTCTAAAAGATCTAACAGACGATGCATTTAATTTTACGATAGATTTTTATAAAAAGAATTTCCCACAATACTATCATCAAACAGGAGTGATACGAGTACCCAAAGATGAGCTTAATGCTTCTAAAACTTCAAAATATTCCAAATTTCACAATGCAAAATATGCAGAGCTGACACCTAGTCAGATAAGCAAATATGGCTTCGATGTCAGATATAACTCAACTCTGTTTTTTGACGGCGGCACATGTGATGCAAAAGAGATTTGCACAGAATTAGTAAAAGACATAGATTTTTTACGCTTTGATGTCAAAGATATAACAAAAAAAGATGATGTTTGGATAGTTAAAGACAAAAAAGCAAAAAATATCGTTCTCTCAACAGGATTTGAAAATGATCTATTTGATATGAGATATATGGGTATAAAAGGTACTTGGGGAAATCGTGGCGACTTTAGCTCACAGCTAAAACTCGATGTCAGTATGCATGAATCACTATCAATTTCTGCAAATATGGGTGGAGTTATCAAACTTGGCGCTACTCATGAGCTTGAAGTTATAGACAAAAAGCCGTGTGATGATAGTAAAGATTATGAGCTTTTAGAAAAAGCATCAAATATGATAGATACAAGCGATTTTAAGCTCATTAAAACGTATTGTGGTATGAGGGAGTGGGAGTAGGGACTTTTCGCCAGTTGTCGGCAAAGTGATAGACGCTAATAAGATGTTTGAGTATCCTTATATATTTGACGGTAGAAAATATCCTACTATCTATCATGAAAATCTATATATTTTAAATGGTTTGGGCGCGAGAGGATTTGTGCTTGCGCCATATCTGGCAAAGGAGTTGGCAAATCTGATGATTGAGCAAAAGCCTATCGACAAAAGAGCGGATAATGAGAGGCTTTTTTGGAATTGGGTTAGGAAGATGAAGCAATGAACTTTCAAGCATAGGGAATATAGAGGTAAGAGAAAGTTTGCGATATAATTTTTATAAAGAAAAAAAGAGGAGAATATGTGCTATCACTATTACCTGACCCCTTGACTCCTTGACTCCTTGACTCCTTGACTTTAACCTTTATACTCCTATACTCACATTTTTTGCATAGAGTGCCTCCCGTTACAATCCGCTCTCAAACTCGGCCAATTCACCTTTTTTGATCTCCAACTCACCGGCATCGAGCGGCTCCGGCATACCTTTAAGAAAAAATCGAACACTATAGCGTCCCGGTGATACAGCAAAACTCTCCCATAATGGGTATTGGTTGTCCCAGCGGCGCTCGACTCCAAGCACCGATTTTCCGCCATTCCCTTTGACCAACTCCCACCTCTGCACATCATCGCCCTGGGATGGCTTGATGATTTTAAATCCGGAATCAATCGTCACATAGGTCGTATGTGCCTCTTCAATCTGTACAGGCGCCGTAAAAAGCATAGGTGTTTTGCTCTGTGAATAAAGAATCCCCGCTTGGTACTTGCCTATCGGCAGCGGCTTGGGCTTAAAAAGGTAGTAGCCGTTGTTGTGGCTTTGCAACTTCAGCGCAAAATTGTTTCCAGAAGATGCAACCGTCACGGCTGCTGCCGGAAGCTTTTGGAGCGCGGGCGCGATATTATACGCCAATGCGCCGAGTCGCACTTCGGTCGTCATTTTTGGCTCAACCGTGTAACTCCCCAGGGTCACATCTGTCGGCGGCTGGTAGTTGGGATTGGCAAATCCGAGCACGATGCGGTACTTGCCGGAAGGCAGGGGATAGGTAGCATCTGCGTCGGGTTTTTCGGCGGTTTTGATGAGTTTATCATCTGAAGTGCGGATCAGTTTGATGTCGGCAAGGCTGATCGCAGCCTCTTTGGGTAGTAAAATGTGCAATTTGCCCAATCCGGTCGCCACTTTTTTGGTGACTGTTTTGGCCCCTTTAACAGCGACTTCAACTTTTTGACCAATGGTCTGAAATGCCTCAAGCAGCTTGGATGCATCCCGCGCATCAAAATACTCTCCTCCGCCTGCCTTCGCCATGCAACGCAGCGAAGCGCTTTCGTCTGCCTTGACGCCAAAACCGACGATATACAGTATCAGTTTGGCATCCGCGTCTTTGAGAGTGCGAACAAATGCGCATGGATCCGCCTTGCAGGTCTCAATCCCATCGCTAAGCAGAACCACGATGTGCTGCGTCGCATCTTTGGAAAACGACCCCAACGCCTTGGCAATTGCATCTGAAATCGGCGTCATGCCAAGTGGCTTGATGGGTTTAGCGCTTTGCAATAACACATCACGATTGTTCAACCCCAAAGGATGCAGCAACTCAATGTCGTCGCACTTCTTTTTGGCACGGTGACCATAGACGACCAATCCTAGTGGTGTTTCTTTTGGAAAAGTCGGCAATACTTCAGCAAACACCCGCTGCGCACTGGCGATTTTACTCTCTCCTCCGATTTGTCCCATCATACTACCTGAAGCATCCAGCACCAGCATGGCTTCTGGCATTTTTGCCCAACCCAAGATACTCAGCATAGCACAATACAATAAGACTATAATCCCTCTCTTCATCATTGCTCCTTAGTTTTTATAATGCATTAGGGTCTGGTAAACTTTAGACCTATTTTTATTTGAATTCAAAGAGGATTTTTCTTAAACTCTTTAACATTATACCATACAAATCATTAACTTTATTATTGAACCTAAACTCACTCTCTTTTAGATGCAAATAGAAGGTATCATCATTAAGACCATTAAATTGAAATAATCTTCTTTTAGTAAAGCTCCAAAAGCTTTCAATGCCATTCAAATATAGGGGTCACAAATATAGAAATATAGAATATAGCAATATAGGGGTCACAATATAGGGGTCAGGTGATAGTAATAGCACATTTTGAAGAATAGAAAGAATAGGGGTCAGGTGATAGTGATAGTACACTATTCTCCTTTTGTTCTTTTTA
>DYMX01000037.1 GCA_020721345.1 Sulfurovum sp. | reverse complement strand
CTCAACACAAAAACAAGACATCAAAATAAAATAAAGCATACTGTGATCAACCATCATACGGAGCGCTATATCAGAGAGAAACTGGGGCAAGAATGGTCTCATAGCATTTTAAGATCAACGATTTACTCCCATCTTTGTTGCGGTTAAAAATATATACTCTCTTCCGGTTACTGTGACTCTAAATTTTTTTTGCTGAAGATATTTTTTCGCAAAAATGACATCATTGAACATGAGTGACATTTCGGAATAGTTATAATTAGGAGCTTTTGCGCCATATATCAATTCACCGTCAAGCCATCTACTATTTGGAAAACCTAATATCATAGCTCCATTGTTGCTTAAATTGTTTTGCACCAAATTCATCAAAAACGGTTTGTAGTTTATGCTAGGACTTTGTAATGTGCCTATTGATATTATAAGATCAAATTTACCGAGATTTAATTTGTCAAAATTATTTATATCTGCTTTTAGGAACGAAGCTTTTGGAAATTTATCTTTGGCAACTTTAAGGGCAGAGTTTGAATAGTCTATGCCGACTAAATTAATTTTGGCAAAATTATCAGCATCAACAAGCGCATTTATAATATCAAACTCATCGGCTCTGTTTATGCCAATGTCTAGAATATTTTTTCTGCCGCCAATTTTAACAGCTTCTAGCGCCTTTTTGTAATGATACAAAAAAGTCGGCTCTTCATTTTTAGAAATTTTTGCAAATTCTGAGTCGATCCCGTATTTTTCTTCTTTACTGGATATTGTTGCAGAATGAAAAGAGTTTGAAATTTGAAGTTTTTTAAATGTTATCTCGATCAAATATTCTGAATTGATTTTCGGAACGGTCATTTTGCAGCTTAAAAATTCTGCTAGATTTACCCATGACTTAAGTCCTCTGTATATAAAAATTTCACCGTTTATATTTATAATTTCGCCGTTAAAAATGTGATCTTTAACATCGGGATTTAATACCTCAAAGGTAACTTCATCATTAATTTTGAGGTTTGAGCTTAAAAGCTCAAGTATCTCAAGAAGTGTTTGTCTGGTAAAAGTGTGGATAGGATTCAATCTTCTTCGCGCCCACCGTTTATCATGTCGGAAACGATTCCTTTTTCATTACTATTTTCAGCAATGACAACACCTGCTATATGGATAGCCATAAATGCCAATATTGCATAAAATGCAAACTCATGAATCTCTTTTACAGTATGTTCAAGGTCCTCGGATATGCCAAAAAGTTCATTGAATTTTATGCCGATACCGGTAAGAGCAGCAATTACGGCAAATCCATAAAATACTATATATATACCGCTTACGATTTTTTTATGTGTTGTTTTTTCATCACAATTGATATAGTTTTGTCGTCCACTCTGTGTGAAAAACAGCATCAATCTAACAAGCACTGATCCCGCAAATAGATATCCTATATAGATATGCCATTGCCCAAGCGGTCGTCTTATCTCTTTTGCTATATCGATAGAATCTTCTTTGGTTACATTTATATCATAAAGCATACTGATATTTTCAGTAATTACAGCGCCATTGGTTTCTTTGTCAAGAATCGTTTCTCTCAAAAGAACGGTTGTTGACATAAAAAGTATTGTTAATGCAAAAAGCCAATGCCATACTCTAAAAGTTGCCGACCATTTTTTCATGCGATTTCCTTTTTCAAATCTTTTTATAATTGTATATAACAAATATTAATAAAAAGCAAATAGATGATCGATTATGTTATAATTTTTCAAAAAGAGCGCATATGATAATAGAGTATTTTAAAGAGATTTGTAGTATTGGGCATTGTAGTTTTGATAGTGATAGATTGATGAATTTTTTAGTAGACTTTGCTAAGAGCAGAGGATATGAAACCCATACCGACGAAGCAAAAAATATTTATATTGTCAAGGGCAGTCCTGTCATTTGTATGCAAGCGCATTATGATATGGTTTGCGTAGGAGATGCTCCAAATATTGAGCTTATCGAGATTGACGGCTTTATAAAAGCAAAAAACAGCTCTTTGGGAGCAGATAACGGCGTAGCTATTGCTATGATGATGGTTTTAATGGATGAACAAAAAGAGTTAGAATTTCTAATCACCGCCAATGAGGAAGTTGGCTTACTTGGGGCAAACGGCGTTGATTTTGCGCTAAGATCAAATTATATGCTAAATTTAGATAGTGAATTTGAGGGCGAAATATGTATAGGGTGCTCAGGCGGTGTAGATATAAAAGCAACAAAGAAGCTTAAAAAAATTTCAAATACTCTTGAGTGCTACGAGGTTAGTTTGTCCGATCTTCCTGGTGGTCATAGTGGGGTAGATATAGATAAAAATATCCCAAATGCCTTAATTGAATTGGCAAAATTCTTAAAAGATAAAGATATAAAAATAATAAAATTTGACGGTGGGGAAAGGATAAATTCAATACCTGCAAATGCCAAAGCCATTGTTGCTTGCGATATTGAGCTTAAAAGCGAAGATAGATTCAGTATAAGAAGAGTAGAAAAGTATGACTATTGTTATGATGAGAATGTCATTCAAATAATATCAGATTTTAAACATGGAGTTTTGGAATTTAACGAGTCATTAAATATTCCAAATATTAGCCAAAATCTAGCCATTATTGATTTATCGGATGATACATTAACCGTAGATGTTAGCTTGAGAGCAATGGGTATGGATGAACTAGAATCTGCAGGCAAAGAGACGTCTGGTTACTTTAAAAACTTTGGGTTTGAAGTGGAGAAAAAGGATAAATATCCGGCATGGAAACCGGAAATTAATGATTTTGTTAAAAAGATTGAAGAAATTATGTGCGCTCAGCTTGGCAAGGGCGAGATCAAAGCTATTCATGCAGGACTTGAGTGTGGAGTTTTAAAGCAAAAGTATCCCAAAATGAAATTTGCTTCCATGGGACCTACTATCCTTTTTCCACACTCCAAGCAAGAGATGGTCGAAATTAGTACCGTTTATAATACTTTTAAGGTGGTAAACCGTATTATTAAAGAATTTGAGAAATAGGTGTTTTAATGAAAGAATTGTTTGAAAATATAAATTTATTAAAAAATAATTGCAAAGATCGATGGATAGAGATTTTGGAAGCAATAGAAAATGATCTAAGGCTGCTTAAGACAAAAGATGGATTAAAAAGTCTTATCGGAAAAAAGAAATTCAGCGAGATACAAGATGAGATAATCTACGAAGAAGAACTTGAGTCTCTTCAGATAAAGCTCTTAAAACTTCAAAATTGGGTTTTTGAAAATAAAAAAAGAGTAATGATAATTTTTGAAGGACAAGATGCGTCAGGTAAGGGAGGCGCTATTAAGAGATTTATTGAACATTTAAACACAAGAAGATTTAGAGTCGTTGCTCTGCAAAAACCTACAGAGATAGAAGCAGGACAATTTTATTTTCAAAGATATTTTGCACATTTACCAAATCCAGGCGAAATAGTATTTTTTGATCGTAGTTGGTATAACCGTGCTATTATTGAACCTGTTTTTAAATTTTGCACCAAAGAGCAGTATGAAAAATTTATAAAAGAAGTTCCAAAAATAGAAAATGCATTAGTTGATGATGGAATAGTATTGATAAAATTTTGGCTGAGCATAAATAAAGATACGCAAAAAGAGAGATTTAAAGAGAGAATGGAAAGTCCTTTGAAATATTGGAAAATAAGCCCTATTGACGAAAAGGCTCAAGAGCTCTGGGATGATGCCACATATTACAAAGATGAGATGTTTCGCTGTACGCACACTGACCTTGCCCCTTGGGTGATTGTGGACAGTAATGATAAAAAGAAAGCAAGACTTGAATCCATAAGGTATGTTTTGTCCAAATTTCCTTATGACGACAAAGATGATAAAAAAACATATTTTAAACACAATTCTAAAATAGTCGAGATATATTCCGGAAAGAGAGTAAAAAACGGCTAGACTTTAAATCGTCCACTACTTTTGCAGTATTGCCTCAGGATGCATTCTTCGCATTTTTGGTTTACCGCTTTGCAGTGATATCTTCCAAAAAGAACCATTGCCTGATGAAGTCTATGAAGATCTGATCTGAATTTTTTAGTAAGATCCTCTTCTGTTTTGACGGCTGTTCTTGCTTTTGATAAACCAAGTCTATGTGCCACTCTAAATACATGCGTATCTACCGCCATCACATTTGCGCCTGTATATTCAAGTCTTACTACATTTGCTGTTTTTTGCCCTACGCCAGCCAGTCCAATAAGTTCTTTTTGCGTAAGAGGAATATTGCCCTCAAACTCATTTACGACTTGATTTGCCATTTTGTGGAGATTGACGGCTTTATTGTTAAAAAAAGAGCAGGTATTTATAAGTGACTTTATATCATCTATATCTGCGCTTGCGAGGTTTTGGATATTAGGATATTTTTTGAAAAGTTCTGGAGTTATGATATTTACTCTTTTGTCGGTACATTGAGCTGAAAGCATAACTGCCACTAGAAGCTCATATATGTTTGTATAGTTAAGTTCGGTTACACTATCGGGGTAAAGTTCCAATAGTTTTTGTTTGATCTCTATTATCTCTATTTTGCTTGCTTGTTTTATCATTACACAATTTTACTAATTAGTTTATTAATCAATGATTTACATCTTTAGGGTATTATTATAAAAAGTTTTAATCGGACTAAATTATGAATATATTTTTAAGATCATTTTTGTTTTTATTTGTTTTAGCGTCTGCAAACGCAGATGTCGTTTTGGCAAAAGTAAACGGAGTTAACATAACGGAAAATAGCGCAAAAGAGTTTTTGATAACGACAAACTCATCTTTAGACTATTCAAAACTGTCAAAACAGCAAAAAATAGAAGTTTTACAAAAAATGGTACAAAAAGAACTTTTTTTACAAGTAGCCAAAAAGGATAAAATTGAACAATCGGCAGAATTTTTAAAACAATTAGAAATTTTAAAAAGAGAACTGATGTTAAATATATGGCTCAAAAAACAGATGAACTATATGATAGTAAGTGATGGCGATGCAAAGCAGTTTTACAATAAAAACATAAAAAGTTTCACGGAGCCTACAAGGATAAGAGCAAGACATGTATTGGTTAGAACTCAAGATGAAGCAAGAAATATCATACTTGCGCTAAAAAAATTAAACGGTAAAATATTGAAAGATACTTTTATAGCTATCGCGCAAAATCACTCCATTGATATCAACAGTAGAGAGAGCGGCGGCGATTTGGGCGAATTTTCTAAAGATGGAATGAGCGCTGATTTTTCAAATGCTGCTTGGAATCTAAAAGCCGGAAACATATCTTTAACTCCCGTTAAAACCGGACAAGGTTACCATGTCATTTATGTAGAGGAAAGGATTGCTCCAAAAGCTATTCCTTTTGATAAAGCAAAACCTCAGATAGTAGCGCTTATAAAACAACAGCAATTTCAAAAATATATATCACAATTATCAGGCGAACTTGGGAAAAAAGCAAAGATAGAAGTAATTCCGAGCAGTATAAGGTAGTTATTAATTTTTGATTTACTTATATTGTGTATAATTTCGCAAATTTTAAATATATGAGGAAAATTTATGAAAAAATCTTTATTAGTAGCAAGTCTTAGTGTTTTACTTTCAACTGCAATATATGCAGATAGCGTTATAGGAAGCGTGAACGGCATGCCTATATATAAATCTGAAGCAGAGAATGCCGTTAAAATGCTAACAGGCGGCAAGCAAACTTATGACAAATTAACTGCTGACCAAAAGAAACAAGTTGTTAGCATAATCGCTCCTAGTAAACTTATTGCAAAATCGGCAAAAAGCGAACTTAGCCAAAAAGAGCAAGATGCTGCGCTTTCAGCACTTTGGATCCAAAAAAAGGCTTCTAGTATGTCAGTATCGGACTCAGAAGCTAAAGAAGTATATGACAAATTAAAAGCTGCAAGCAAAGACCAAAGCAAAGTACCTGCTTTTGACAAAGTTAAAGAAAGTATTAAAATGCAAATAAGACAAGACAAAGTGATCAAATCAGTTATGCAAAATGCTAAAGTAGTAGCAAACTAATTTTAGGAGAAAAAATGTCAATCTTAGACATGGTGCATGCAGGCGTTGTTAGCGGAGACGATCTGCAAAAAGTTTTTAATGCAGCCAAGCAAAACGGTTTTGCCATACCTGCTGTTAATGTGGTTGGTTCAAGTTCCATCAATGCTGCATTAGAGGCAGCAAAAAAAGCAAATTCTCCCATAATTATCCAGTTTTCAAATGGAGGCGGATTATTTAATGCAGGAAAAGGTATTTCTGGGGAGAATGCAGCAGTGCTCGGCACGATCGCAGGAGCATTGCATTTACACACATTAGCAGCCACTTACGGCGTACCTGTTATTTTGCACACAGATCATGCCGCAAAAAAACTTTTACCATGGATAGATGCGCTTCTTGACGCAAGTGAAGCACATTTTAAAACTCACGGAAAACCGCTTTTTTCTTCTCATATGCTCGACCTTTCAGAAGAGCCGCTTGAAGAAAATATCGCAATATGCAAAGAATATCTAAAAAGAATGTCTAAAATAGGCATGACCTTAGAAATTGAGCTTGGCGTTACCGGCGGTGAAGAAGATGGGGTGGATAATACAAATGTAGATAATGCGCTTTTGTATACACAACCTACGGAAGTTGCTTATGCGTATAAAGAGCTTATTGAAGTAAGTCCTAATTTTACTATTGCGGCTTCTTTTGGAAATGTTCACGGAGTCTATAAACCTGGCAATGTCGTACTTACTCCAAGCATACTTGATAATTCACAAAAATACATCCAAAAAGAATTTAATACAGACGATAAGCCTGTTGATTTTGTATTTCATGGAGGTTCAGGCTCGCTGCTAAGTGAAATTAGAGAAGCTATAAGTTACGGCGTTGTAAAAATGAACATAGACACAGATACCCAATGGGCGTTTTGGGATGGTGTGAGAGGTTATGAAGCTAAATATCATGACTATCTACAAGGACAGATCGGCAACCCAGAGGGTGAAGATAAACCAAATAAAAATTACTATGATCCAAGAAAATTCTTAAGAGCCGGTGAAGAATCTATGGCGGAAAGACTGCTTCAAGCATATGAAGATCTAAACTGCATTGGAAGAAATTAAACTAAATTTACCATCGCCCATCCAGACTATTACGGTGGATGGCATCTCTTTTTTTCTTAAAAGAGATGACCTTGTACATATGGATTTTTCTGGAAATAAAGCTAGAAAATTCTACCACTTTCTTATAAATGATTTTCCAAACATAAAAAAACTAATATCATACGGTTCCAATCAATCCAATGCGATGTATAGTATGTCTGTTCTGGCAAAAATAAAAGGTTGGAAATTTGAATATTATACAGACCACATATCTGAACATTTAAGTCAAAATCCACACGGAAATTATGCAGAAGCTTTAAAAAATGGGATGAAGATAATAGCTAATAACGAGCGAATAGTAGAGTATTGTCACTGCGAGACTTTGAAAAAGTCGTGGCAGTCTAGTGTGTCCAATGGATTGCCACAGTCCTTTGGACTTCGCAATGACAAAAGTGTATTATTTGTAAATGAGGGTGGCAGGGATAAGGAGGCAAGTTTTGGGCTTGAAATAATGGCAAAAGAGATAGTTGATTGGCAGATAGCAAATAACTTGCAGGAACTAAAAATATTTTTGCCTAGCGGCACAGGAACTACAGCTTTGTTTCTGCAAAAACACTGCTCACTGCTCGCCGCTAGCTACTCACTTCAAACACTAGTTTACACAACCCCTTGCGTTGGAGACAAAGAATATCTTATAAAGCAATTCAAAGAGCTTGAAAATAATGAAATATATTATCCAATAATAATAGAGCCAAAAAAAAAGTACCATTTTGGCAAACTTTATAAAGAACTATATATTATTTGGTTAAAATTGCAAAAACAGACTGGCATTGAGTTTGATTTGCTATATGATCCGATCGGCTGGAGCGCGATAATGGAGAATTTAGATATATTTTCCAAAAATACGCTTTACATTCATCAAGGCGGGTTGCTTGGCAATATAAGTATGATGGAAAGATATAAGAGAAAAGTTAAGGATTTGGTATGAAGATAGTAAAAACTAGTGACGCTAATTTTAAAAATGAATTTGACGAACTATTGCTTAGAGGCAAGATGGATATAGAAGGTGTTACGACTATAGTCTCATCGCTTTTAAATGATATAAGAACAAATAAAAACAGCGCCCTTAAAGCTCAGATAGCAAGATTTGACAGGTGGGAGCCAAAAGACGATAGTGAACTTTTGGTAAATTTGGATGATATGAAA
Source organism: Sulfurovum sp. (assembly GCA_020721345.1). Taxonomy (GTDB): domain Bacteria; phylum Campylobacterota; class Campylobacteria; order Campylobacterales; family Sulfurovaceae; genus BN30871. The sequence goes on along the minus strand of DYMX01000037.1, from coordinate 1,195 downwards.
AAAGCATATGACAATATAGATAGTGAACTTCGAAGCGCAATGCACTTGGCATATGACAGGATAAAAGATTATCATGAAAAACTCCTTCCTAAAACATGGATGGAGAAAGAGGATAACGGCATTATTCTTGGACAAAAAGTAACGGCAGTTGATAGAGCAGGGTTGTATATCCCAGGAGGCAAAGCTGCGTATCCTAGTTCACTTTTAATGAATGCGATCCCAGCAATTGTTGCAGGTGTTAAAGAGATAGTAGTTTGCACTCCAACACCCGACAACGAGATAAATGAACTTCTTCTTGCGGCTTGTCATCTTTGCAGAGTAACTAAAGTATTTAAAGTTGGCGGCGCTTCAGCAATAGGCGCTATGGCGTACGGGACAGAAACTATACCCAAAGTAGATGTCATCACAGGCCCAGGCAATATATTTGTAGCAACTGCAAAAAAACTTGTATACGGCGAAGTAAATATAGATATGATAGCAGGACCAAGCGAGATAGGAATCTTGGCAGATGAAAATGCAAGAGCGGATTATATAGCTATGGATCTGCTTTCCCAAGCAGAGCATGATGAGATGGCAAGTTCCATTTTGATCACTACAAGTATGGATTTGGCAAATAATGTAAGCGAAAAAGTCGATGAATTTTTAAATACACTTAGCCGTGAGAATATAGCTCGGAAATCTATAAATGAACGAGGCGCAATTATAGTAACTTCGTCTATGGACGAAGCAGTGGAGCTTATGAATGAGATAGCTCCGGAGCACCTTGAAGTTATGACAAAAGAGCCTTTCGAACTACTGAGCAGTATTCGTCATGCAGGCGCTATATTTTTAGGAGAATATACTCCTGAGCCTATTGGAGATTATATAGCAGGACCAAATCATACGTTGCCAACTGGCGGAACAGCGAAATTTTATTCACCTCTTAGTGTTGAGCATTTTTTGAAAAAATCATCGATCATATCAATGAGTCAAAATGGCATAAATGAAATTGGAAAGGCATGTGCGCTGATAGCACATACTGAAGGGCTTACAGCGCATGAACGGAGTGTGAGAATGAGATTGGCATAAGCAATGCCGATTTTTACATTAAAATAATTATTTTTCTTGAATTTTAAGAGTTAATTGTAATTGATTGATTTGTTATAAAATGGCGCGGTGGACGGGGCTCGAACCCGCGACCCCCTGCGTGACAGGC